>NZ_JBQQBS010000063.1:0-56952 GCF_052245395.1 Streptomyces sp. 4N124 | reverse complement strand
AACCCCCACCCACCCGCTGGGGCGCTAGCTTCTCGGCGCCGGCCGGCATCATCCAGCCCGTCCGGCGATTGAGGACGAGGCCCGTTCAGGGCCGAAGCGGGGGTCTGGGGGCGGCAGCCCCCAGGGATGGGACGGGTAGGGGCGGCGGGGGCGAAAATCGATGGGCCGGACCATCTCGCGTCCGTACGATCGCGACCATGCCGAAACCACAAGGCTTCCAGTACGAGGACCGCCCGGACGGCACCGTCCTGATCACGCACTCCGGCCGCCAGGCCACCATCCTGCGCGGCTCCCGAGCGGACCAGTTCCGCCACGAGGTCACCACGGCCGACCCACAACTCGTCATGGCCCGCTGGACCGGCAACTACAAACGCGGCAACGAACGCACGGCGCGCAACCACCCCCGCAACCGCCACTGAACCCCACTCAGCCAATTGGCCCCCAGGTAAGGGAACGGCAAAACACCCTCGCTCGTTCACCGGGCATGACAGCTATGACCCCCGGCTCGAACATCCCTCTCCCCACCGCACGCGTCACGGTGGACGTCGCCGCCCCGGTGCGGCTCGACGTTTCGGGCCTGCTGCTCACCGCCGACGGCAAGGTGCGCTCGGACGACGACTTCATCTTCTACAACCAACCCGCGGGCCCGGGCGTGACGTACCGCTCGGGCGGCGGCACCGCCCCCGACGCGATCACGGTCGACACCGCGGCCGTACCCCCCGGCATCGAGAAGATCGTCGTCACGGCGAGCCCGGACGCCGCGGGCCAGACCTTCCAGGGCATCGAACCGACCGCCACGATCCGCAACGCGGACGACAACAGCGCCCTGGCCACCTTCACGCCCCCGCAGCTCGGCGCCGAGACGGCCCTGGTGGTCGTGGAGATCTATCTGCGCAACGGCGTCTGGAAGGCCCGCGCGGTGGGCCAGGGATACGCCAACGGCCTGGCCGGCATCGCCACCGACTTCGGCGTCAGCGTGGAGGAACCGGCCCCCACCCCGGCTCCCGTGGCACCGCCCCAGCCGGTCACCCCGCCCCCGCCGGCACCCACGCCCACGATGCAGCCCCCGGTCACCCCGCCGGCCCCGCCCCTGTCCACCCCGGCGGCGCCTCCGGCCCCCGCCCCGGGCGCCGGAAAGATCAACCTCGACAAGGGCCGGGTCAGCCTCCAGAAGAACCAGACCGTGTCCCTGATGAAGGGCGGCCGCCCCCTGCTCTCCCAGGTCCAGATGGGCCTCGGCTGGGAGCCGGCGTACCGCGGCAAGGACATCGACCTGGACGCCTCGGTCATCGCGTACGGCCCGCAGCGCAACCACATCGACAGCTGCTACTTCGGCAAGCTCCAGATCGTGAACGGCGCGATCCGCCACTCCGGCGACAACCTCACCGGCGAGGGCGGCGGAGACGACGAGGTGATCACCGTGGACCTCGGCCGTCTCCCGCAGGAGGTCACCGGCCTGGTCTTCACCGTGAACTCCTTCTCCGGCCAGAAGTTCACCGAGGTCGCCAAGGCCTACTGCCGCCTCCTGGACGCCTCGACCGGCGAGGAGCTGGTCCGCTTCGACCTCACCAGCGCCGAACCGCAGACGGGCGTGATCATGGCCAAGCTCATCCGCCAGTTCTCCGGTGAGTGGGAGATGACGGCGATGGGCGACTTCGTGAAGTCCCGCACGGTGCGGGGCATGGTGAAGCCCGCGGCCCAGTCGCTGTAGCGGCCGGTCGATACGAACGCCGGGGCGCCCCGACCGTGAGGGCGGCCCGGCTTGCGGTTGTCTAGAACAGCGCGCTGTACGCGTTCAGCGCGGGCTGCCCGCCGAGATGGGCGTAGAGCACGGTGGCGTCCCGGCCGAGCTCGCCCCGCGAGACGAGGTCGATCATCCCGGCCATCGACTTCCCCTCATACACGGGGTCGGTGACCATCCCCTCGGTCCGGGCGGCGAGCCGCATCGCCGCGAGCGTCGCCTCGTCGGGAATTCCGTACGTGCCCGCGTGGTAGCGCTCGTCCAGCTCGACGTCGGCTTCCGTCAACTCCTTCTGTACGCCGATGAGTTGCCCGGTGTTCTGCGCGATACGCGCGATCTGCTCCCGGGTGCGGACGGGCTCGGCGGACGCGTCGATACCGATCACGCGCCGCGGGCGCCCGCCCGCCTCCTCCAGCGCACGGAATCCGGCGACCATGCCGGCCTGCGTCGACCCGGTGACCGAGCAGACGATCACGGTGTCGAAGAAGACGCCCGACTCCCGTTCCTGATCGGCGACTTCGTAGGCCCACGCGGCGAAGCCGAGGCCGCCGAGCGGATGGTCGGAGGCGCCGGCGGGGATGGCGTACGGTGTGCCGCCCGCCTCCTCCACCTCGCGCAGGGCCTGTTCCCAGCTCTCCTTGAAGCCGATCCCGAACCCCGCGCGCACGAGTCGTACGTCCGCGCCGGCGAGACGGCTGATGAGGATGTTGCCGACCTTGTCGTACACCGAGTCGGGCCACTCCACCCAGCTCTCCTGCACCAGCACGCACTTGAGCCCGGCGCGGGCGGCACAGGCGGCGACCTGACGCGTGTGGTTGGACTGCACCCCGCCGATGGAGACGAGCGTGTCGCAGCCCTGCGCGAGCGCGTCGGCGACCAGGTACTCCAGCTTGCGGGTCTTGTTGCCGCCGTAGGCGACCCCGGAGTTGCAGTCCTCGCGCTTGGCCCAGAGGGACGCGCCGCCGAGGTGTTCGGTGAGGCGCTCCAGCCGGTGCACCGGTGAGGGGCCGAAGAGCAGGGGGTAACGCTCGTACGAGGAGAGGGACATGGAGCCTCCTTGGCTCAGTCGGGGTCGGCCAGGTCCACGAGGGTGCGCCAGATCTCGGCCGTGACGCGGACCGCCTCGTCCACGTCCTTGTCCCCGCAGGCCGCGATCAGCCGTTCGTGCAGCCCCGGCGAACGGCAGGTGCCGCCCTCGCCGAAGCGGCGTCGCTCCAGCCGGCGGATGAGGGGGGTGTAGCGGGCGACGGTGGCCGCGGCGGCACGGTTGCCGCTGACCCGGACGAGGACGTCGTGCAGTTCGTCGTCGGCGCGCAGGGCGGTGTCGACATCGCCCGCGCGGACGGCGGCGGCGAACCGCTCGTTGGCGGCACGCATCTTCTCGATGTCCGCGGCGAACAGCCGGGGCACGGCGACCCGGGTGGCCAGCTCGTGCATGGCTCCGACAACGGCCGCCGCGTCCCGCACGTCGGCCGCGACGACCGGCGTCACCCGCGTATAGCTCTGCGGCTTGCTCTCCAACAGCCCCTCGTCCACGAGCCGCGAGAACGCCTCCCGCACCGGCGCCCGCGACAGCCCGAGCCGCTGGGCGAACTCGGCGTCCCGCACGACCGCACCGGGCTCGATCTCACCGGCGACGATGGCGTCCCGGATCGCCTCGTAGGCACGGTCGCGGAGCAGGGTGCGCGGTATGGCTTCCACAAACTGAAATGTTAGATGTCAATCACGAGGGCAGGCAAGGGTGTGCCCCGCACCGAAGTGCGGGGCACACCCTGCCTACGCGGCCCAGGGCCAGTCGGCGTCCCGAGCGCTCTCCAGAAGCGGCACCATCCGGAACGCCGCGTCCGAGAGGCCGCCGAAGGTGTGGCGGTTGCCCTTGCCCGACGGGCCGTGGCCCGCCCGGTACCCGGCGAGATTCCAGGTGTAGACCGGCACGTCGGCGGGGACCTGCTCGGTCGGGTCGCCGTGGTAGCTGTACGCGGCCTGCTCATCGGTGACGATCAGGACGCGGTCGTGCTTCTTGTAGTGGCGCCGTACCGCTTCGGTGGTGTTGGTACCGCCGAGGTCACCGAAGCGATCGAGCACCCTCAGCACGGACTCGCCCTTGCGGAACCGGATCCGCTTGCTGCTCGTACCGAACTCCACCAGATCCGCGTCCGCCGCCCGCAGAGCGAGCGCCGTGCCGAAGATCGCCGCGGCGTCCGCCCGGTTCAACTCCGAGCGGTCGGACAGCCGCGAGTAGAACATCGAACCCGAGCGGTCGACGAGCACCAGCGTGCGGCCCGGCAGCGCGGGCACGTTGGCCAGCGAGTGGCCGAGTGCCTGCTCCAGCGGGTACGACCAGCGCAGCGACGGCGCGTGCTGATACGCGGCGAGGTAGCGGAACGGGAACTGCCGCGAGCGCGCCACCTCCGCCGGGTCGCTGATCTTCGCGGCGACCTGGGCCGCCACCTCGTCGGAGACCCCGGCCTCGTCGAAGTTCCGCAGATTGCGGACCAGCGCCATGGCGCCCATGGACGGGATCACGGCTTCCCAGGCCGCCTTGTCCATCGGGCCCTGCAGCCAGCCGGCCAGCGCCTCCCAGGTGATGCCCGCGTCCGCGAGACGCCGCGCGCCGCCCGAACCGGTCACGACCTTGCGCCGCTTGGCGGGCCGCAGTGCCATCAGGTCACGGTGGGCCGCCAGCACCGGCAGCGACTTGGGCACCACTGCCGTGTCCGGGTGGTGCCGGCGGTCGAGGGCGTACTGGAACAGGTCGCCCTGCCACGGCTTCTGCGGGTCCGGCGCGGCGTGCACCAGGTTCAGGATGTCGCCGAAGCGGTAGCCCTTGGACGCCGTGTCGTACTTCAGGAGCGACTTGGCGCTGTAGAGGCGGCGTACGGCATCGGCGACGCCACGCTTCACGGGCTTCGGGATGGCTCGGCCGTACCGCGAAGTCCAGTACGCGAGCAGCTCGCCGGGCTCGTCGGGGCGGCGCAGCACGGAGTCGATGACCTGCCGGTTGGACGGGCCGTCCGTCGCACCGGCGTCGAGGCGCGCCTTCACGTACTCGGCGGCGCCCACGATCGAGGCCGTACGCAGGTTGCCCTCGCCGCGCAGCCAGTCGAGCAGGCCCGCGGTCCACTCCGGGTCCTCGACGGCGAGCCGGCGTACGAGCTCGGCGAACCGGTCGTCGCGCGCCTCACCGCTCTCGTAAAAGGTCTGCTGTGCGACGAAGTTGGCGATCGAGAGGAGAAAGAGCTCGGAGCGTGCGTCACGCTCCTGGCCCCGGCCGCCCTGGTGGGTACGCAGAACGCGGCCGGTCGACGTCACTCGAGAAGTGGGCTGTGCCCTGGTGTTCTTGGTGTTGAAACGCGCCATGGTGAATTCCCCCCGAATTCGTTGGTGTTCATTCGTGTTTCGGAGGGAGGCGCAGCAAATGGAATGTGCCCGAGGTCGAGGTCGGCTGCGGCGCTTATCACCAGGCGCGTCTGCCAGTTCCGCCACATCGACCCGAAGTCGATGACGGGATTCGAACCCGCACGGTTTCCCACCAGGTCCCGAAGTATCCGCGGCCTGCGCACCGGGCACACACCATCTGCTGCGCCTCCCGAGATCAAGTCGGCGGCGGCGTGGTTTCTTTGAGAGAGAAGTAGCCGCAGCCTGCGCACCGGGAGGTGCATGAAATTATGGTGTCCAGAGTTCAAGGCCGGCGGAACCGACGTAGGTGCTCTAACCCCTGAGCTACACCGGCGCGTTGTACCGGTGGCGGGACTCGAACCCGCGGCCGCCCCATTATCAGTGGAAGTAGGTCCTGCCTTCGCACCTGGACGTACATCACTTTAGGAGGCGTACCGCGGGCCGGGCCAATGAATTAATTCAGCCGCGCTTCTGGCGCTTCCAAGGACCGGTGATCGCCAGCAGAATGCCCGGGTCCTGGATGTTGGCGTACAGAGTGCGGCCGTCGGGCGAGAAGGTGACGCCGGCGAACTCGCTGTACTCCGGCTCCTCTTCGGTGCCGACGTTCAGGTCGTTGCGGGCGATGGGGTACGTACGGCCACTGTCGGTCGCGCCGAAGAGGTGCGAGATTCCCTCGCCGTCCTCGGCGAGGACGATGCCGCCGTACGGGGAGACGGTGATGTTGTCGGGGCCGTCGAAGGCGCCGTCGACGGACGGGGCGGGGTTCACGCCGAGGAGGACCTTCAGGGTCAGGGTGCGGCGCTTGGGGTCGTAGAACCAGACCTGGCCGTCGTGCGGCTGGCCGGGGCTCTCCTGACGGGCGTAGGAGGAGACGATGTACGCGCCGCCGTCACCCCACCACATGCCCTCCAGCTTGCGGCAGCGGGTGACCTGGCCGGTGGTGAACTGCTTGCGCACGGACGTCGTCCTGGCGTCGCGGTCGGGGACGTCGATCCAGTCGACGCCGTAGACCGTGCCGATCTTCGTGGCGCGGGAGAGGTCGTCGACGAACTTGCCGCCGGAGTCGAAGCACTTGAAGGCCTCGAACGTGCCCGCGTCGTCGGCGAGGGTGCGCAGCTTGCCGCGGCCGTGGCGGAAGCCCTCGGGCGGGGTCCAGCGGTACAGCAGGCCGTTGGGGTTGGACGCGTCCTCGGTCAGGTAGGCGTGGCCGCGCTTGGGGTCGATGACGACGGCCTCGTGGGCGTAGCGGCCCAGCGCCTTGATGGGCTTGGGGTTCTTGTTGGCGCGCCGGTCGCAGGGGTCGACCTCGAAGACGTAGCCGTGGTCCTTGGTCATGCCTCGGGAGCCGGCCTTGTCCTCGGTCTCCTCGCAGGTGAGCCAGGTGTCCCAAGGGGTGCTGCCGCCGGCGCAGTTGGTGGCGGTGCCGGCGATGCCGACCCACTCGGCGACCTGGCCACCGGGGCGCACCTCGACGACCGTGCAGCCGCCGGCCGCGGCCGGGTCGTAGACGAGGCCCTCGATGAGCGGGACCGGCGCGTCCGCGTCGGCGTACGGGCCGCCGATCTCGTGGTTGTTGACCAGCAGCGTGGTGCCGCGCGGGCCGTCGAAGGCGGCGGTGCCGTCGTGGTTGGAGGGGGTGGTCTCGCCCGACTCCAGCTTGGTCTTGCCGCTGTAGGTGAGGACGCGGTACTTGAAGCCGGCGGGCAGCGCGAGGATGCCGTCGGGGTCGGGGATCAGCGGCCCGTACCCGACCCGGCCGTGCGCGGCGTCCGTTCCCTCAGTCTCGCCCTCGACGTCGGTGGAGGCGAGCGCGTTCGGTGCGGTGGCGAGGGCGCCGACACTGCCCGCGAGCGCGACACCGGCACCGGTGATCGCGGAGTTTCTGGCGAAGTCCCTGCGGGTGAGCGACATGCGTACTCCTGTAACGGTGGGTATGCCGTGGAGGGTGGCGGACCTCGGTATTCGGCCGCCACGCTCCCGCTCACGTGTGAACGGCGGTTGAACTACGCCCCAAGGGGCGCGGGGAACTGCGCGACCAGCCACATTCCACCCGCGCTCGCCAACCGGGATCAACCACCCTGTTGCGACCGCGCCTTGAACGCCGCCTTCCGCGCCTCCTTGGCAACCCGCTTGTCCGGATGCAACCGCCCCATCGCCTCCAGCACATCCGCGGTCGCCGGATGCTCCACCCGCCAAGCCGCCGCGAAGAACCCCCCGTGCTGCTGCGCGAGCCCCTCCACCAGCCCCCGCAGCTCCTCGGAGTTCCCCTCGGCCGCGAGCTGCGCGGCAACCGTGTCGATGGTCAGCCAGAACACCATCGCCTCGGACGGCGCGGGCACGTCCGGTGCCCCGTGCTCGGTGAGCCAGACCCGCGCCAGCCCGCCCAGTTCCGCGTCGTCGAGCACCTCCCGCAGCGCGGGCTCGGCCTCCGCGCCGACGAGTGACAGTGCCTGCTGGCAGCGCAGCCTCCGCAGGGGGGCGCCTTCGTCGGACCCGCGCGCCGCGGCCAGCAACTCCCGTGCCGCGGCAAGGGGTTCACGGCGGGCCAGCCACTGTTCGGTCTCGGCCTGTGCGGCGGCCGGCGGGAAGACGGAGGTTCCGTCGAGCAGCGCGTCGGCGCCCTTGTCCGCGAGGTCGCCGACGGCCGGCGCCTCGATCCCGGCCTCCAGCAGCCGCGCCCGCAGCCCGTAGAGCCCGAGCGGGGTCAGCCCGACCATGCCGTAGCGGGAGACGTCCGTGTCGTCGACCGGTGCCGCGGGCTCCTCGTCGGCGTCGGCCATCAGCGCCTCGTCGACCGGCTGGAACTCGACGAGCCCGACCGGCGCCAGCATCCGGAACTGGTCGTCGAGGCGCATCATCGCGTCGGAGACCTGCTCCAGGACGTCGTTGGTGGGCTCCCCCATGTCACTGGGCACGATCATGGACGCGGCGAGCGCGGGCAGCGGCACCGGACCGCCGCCCGGGCCGTCCTCGCTGACCGTCAGCAGATACAGGTTGGCCAGCACTCCGTCGAGGAACTGCGCCTCCGCTTCCGGGTCCCAGTCGAGGGAGGAGAAGTCGATGCCGCCGCCCTCGTCGACCGCCTCGACCAGGTCGTCGAGGTCCGGGACGCTGGCGTCGGCGAGCACCGTCTCCAGCGCCCCGAGCCACACCGCGAGCACGTCGTGGGGCGAGCCGCCGGTGAGCAGTGCGAGGTCGTCGCCGGTCACGACCGTGCCCTCTTCCTCGTCGACGATCTCGACGAGCCCGGTGTCGACGGCGATCCGCCAGGCCTCGCCGGCGCAGGCGGCGGCGTCGTCGCCGGTCAGTCCGAGGGCCTCGGCGGCGGCGGGCAACTGCTCCTCGACGAGTCCGCCGCCGGCGTCGACGCGGGTCTCGGGTCCGGCCCAGCGGGCGAGCCGTGCCGCCCGGGACAGCAACGGCGTGGACAGCGCATCCCGCGCCAGCTCCGCTTCGGGGTGCAGCCGCACCGGCGGCAAGGGGGAGCTGTCTGACATGGACTGGTTCTCCTCGGGCGCGTTCTACCACTTAGACGCTCAGCCTAGACGGATTTCC
Source organism: Streptomyces sp. 4N124 (assembly GCF_052245395.1). NCBI lineage: Bacteria > Bacillati > Actinomycetota > Actinomycetes > Kitasatosporales > Streptomycetaceae > Streptomyces > Streptomyces sp. 4N124. The sequence goes on along the minus strand of NZ_JBQQBS010000063.1, from coordinate 48,257 downwards.
ACCCATGCCGCCCGGTTCATCTCCCGGTCAGGCCCCGTACATGGCTGAAACCTTGACAACTGGCGTGACCAGGCAGGAGATTGACGCGCGTAGAAAACAGGGGGACAACTGTTCACTCTTTCCTGGGCTGTTCACTCTTTTCTACGCGCGTCATACGGGCCTCATGCGCCACCCTTGCACCACCTCGCACCACTCTCGTCCCGGCGCCCACGTACATCCCCGGAGGGATCCCTTGCCGAGCAGGAGTTCCGCGCGCCTCGCCGCGCTCACCGTCGCCGCCGTCTGTTCCGCGGCGTCCACCATCGCCCTGACCTCTCCCGCGCACGCGGACGCCGTGCGCATTCATGACATTCAGGGCAGCACCCGAATATCCCCGTACGCCGGAAAGACGGTCACGGACGTGGCCGGAATCGTCACCGGCGTACGCACCTACGGCTCGTCCAAGGGCTTCTGGATCCAGGATCAGAGCGCGGACGACAATCCGGCCACGAGTGAGGGCGTCTTCGTCTTCACCAGCTCCGCCCCGAAGGTCGCCGTCGGCGACTCGGTCACGGTCTCGGGCACCATCGCCGAGTACGTCCCGGGCGGCGCGTCCTCCGGCAACCAGTCGCTGACGGAGATCACCCGCCCGACGATCACCGTCGTCTCCAGCGGCAACGCGCTCCCGGCCGCGACGAAGATCGACGCGAAGTCGGTGCCCGCGGCCTACGCCCCGGCCGGCGACACCGCCGCGAGCGGTTCGGTCAACAGCCTGCCGCTGCAGCCGTCGGCGTACGCCCTGGACCGCTACGAGTCCCTGGAGGGCATGAACGTCCAGGTCTCCGACACCCGCGTGGTCGGCGCCACCGACCCGTTCACCGAGCTGTGGGTGACGGTGAAGCCGTGGGAGAACCGCAACCGCCGCGGCGGCACGGTCTACGGCACGTACACCTCGCAGAACACCGGCCGACTGCAGATCCAGTCGCTCGGCAAGGTCGCCGACTTCCCGACCGCGAACGTGGGCGACACGCTCGCCGGGGCCACCTCCGGCCCGCTGGACTACAACCAGTTCGGGGGCTACACGCTCGTCGCCAATGAGATCGGCACGCTGAAGAGTGGCGGCCTGGAGCGGGAGACGACCCGCAGGCAGTCCCGGAGCGAGCTGGCGGTGGCGACGTACAACGTCGAGAACCTCGACCCGTCCGACTCCTCCTTCGAGGAGCACGCGGCTGCGATCGTGAACAACCTCCAGTCGCCCGACATCGTGTCCCTGGAGGAGATCCAGGACAACAACGGCGCGACCAACGACGGTACGGTGGCCGCCGATCAGACGATGCGGAAGCTGATCGACGCGATCGCCGCCGCGGGCGGGCCGACGTACGACTGGCGCTCCATCGACCCGACCAACAACACGGACGGCGGCGAGCCCGGCGGCAACATCCGCCAGGTGTTCCTGTTCAACCCGGAGCGGGTCTCCTTCACCGACCGTGCGGGCGGCGACGCGACGACCGCCGTCGGCGTCACCAAGGTGCACGGCAGGGCCCAGCTGACGGCCTCCCCCGGCCGTATCGACCCGGCCGACACGGCCTGGGCGAACAGCCGTAAGCCCCTGGTCGGCGAGTTCACCTTCCGTGGGAAGACGGTCTTCCTGATCGCCAACCACTTCAACTCCAAGGGTGGCGACCAGGGTCTGACCTCGCAGTACCAGCCGCCGGTCCGCAGCTCGGAGACCCAGCGGCACGCCCAGGCGACGGCGGTGAACGCCTTCGTCAAGGACATCCTGGCCAAGCAGCGGAACGCGGATGTGATCACGCTCGGCGACATCAACGACTTCGAGTTCTCCGACACCACGAAGATCCTCGAGTCCGACGGCGCCCTGTGGTCGGCGATCAAGTCGCTGCCGAAGAGTGAGCGTTACACCTACGACTACCAGGGCAACAGCCAGGTCCTGGACCAGATCCTGATCTCCCCGTCGATCCGCTACAGCTGCGACTTCGCGTACGACAGCGTGCACATCAACGCGGAGTTCAACGACCAGATCAGCGACCACGACCCGCAGGTGCTGCGGTTCCGCCCGTAACACCGTGTGCTCAGGGCTGGCTGAACACCCCGTTCAGCCAGCCCTTCCACATGTCCTCGTCCGTCTTGGCGTCGGCGCCCGGGGCGAAGTCGTGGACGGACATGCCGACCATGTAGCCCCAGTGGTTGCGGCCGAAGAAGCGGATCAGCGCGTCGTCCGTGCGCAGGCCGAGGAAGTACGGGTTGCGGAAGTCGACCACGGCATCGATGACTTGGCCCTCGGGACCCCGCACCCGCACGCGCTCGCCCTCCGCCGTGTCGTCGGCGAGCCCGAGCGCGCGGCCCACGGTGACGAACGCGTCGGAGGTCTTGGACGCCTCGGGCCCGTCGAAGGTGGCGAAGGCGGTCAGCGAGCGGCCCCGGAAGCGGGTGAGGTACTCGCGCAGGGTGTGCATGTAGAAGTCGGTGTGCCGGTTGGCGCCGTCGTACTGGTTGTCCCAGTCGTCGACGAAGATGCCGCTGTGCACATACCGCACCCAGGCGCGCCGGCCCTCGTCGCGCGGCTCGATGGTGTAGTCGAGCTGGTTGGCGGTCTGCTCGGAGATCCCGTCGACGTCCTCGACGCGGTTGGTGTAGCGGTGCGGCGGATCCCAGGCGGTGATCGTGGATCCGAAGGGGCCCTTGCCGCCCTCACGCGGCTCGGGCGCCTCCATCGGCCACAGCCAGCCCCCCGTTCCGGCGGTGACGGCCTCCCACACCTCCTCGGGCGTGGCGTCGACCTCAAACTCGCGGGCGATCTCGAATTCCTTGGACATGGTGCGCTCCTGGTCACTGACTTTCGTGGGTGGTCTCGGGCTTGACCGTGGGGTGGAAGGCCACGACGATCCGGTGGTCGCGTCCGCCCTCGGCGTCCGGGGCGTCGTACTTGCGGATCAGCCCGCTCACGCCGGCCGTGAGCTCCTCGATGAAGGCGGCCCGGTCGGCGGCCGACGCGAACCGCACCTCACCGTCCAGCGCGAAGGTGGCGAGGCGCTTACGGGCCTTCGCCGCGCCGGTGATCAGCGAACCGACGTCCCGGACGAGCCGGGCGCCGACCGCCAGCAGCCAGCGCGCGGACAGCTGGTCCCGGAAACGGTCCGGGTCGGGCTGCACGGAGGCGAGCGCGAGCGGCGAGATGACGTACGACGCCGCGGTGGCCTGCATCAGCCGCTCGGTGACATTGCCCTTGCGGCGCTCTCCGGCCAGTTCGACCAGGCCGTGCCGCTCCAGCGCCTTGAGGTGGTAGTTCACCTTCTGCCGGGGCAGCCCCACTTTGCCGGCCAGCATGGCGGCCGACGCGGGTCCGGCCGCCAGCTCGGCGAGCAGCCGGGCCCTGATGGGGTCCAGCGATACGGCTGCGGCCTCGGGGTCCTCGATCACGGTCACGTCCAGCATGGATCCACGGTCTCACCGAAAACTTTTTTTGTCCAGGAGGGTGAAGTGTTCGGTGGGGTCAGTCGGGGATGAGGCCGAGGGCGTGGTCGTATCGGCTGACCGTGCTGCCCTTCAGGCCCGGCCAACTCTGTACGCGCTCCCACTGGGCCGTGGCCGAGCCGATCCCGTCGCCCGGCGCGGCGAGCGCGTCGATATGCGCCTGGGCGCTCTCCCACTCGGCGTAGTTGAGGACCCTGGTGCCATCGGTGCTCACGTGGAAGTGGGCGGACATCCCGCCGGGATGCGGGTGGGCCTCGCTCTCCAACGCGTCGAAGACCGCGTCCACCCAGGCACGCTGCCGGTCGGGGTCGGGCCCCTCGAATTCGACGTCAACGATCACAATGCACCCGGGGATACGCGTGTCGCCGTCGCGGACGCCACTGCGGTAGCGCCGGTACCGGCCGAGGTGCAGCCGCTCGATGCCCGGCACCGCGGTGTCGATCTCGTCGTTGCGCTCCTGCCGATGCGTCTTCCGGAAAGCCTCGTAGGCCTGCTCGCTCGCCCACTGCGAGTAGTGCATCAGGGTTGTGCCGTCGTGGCCGGTGTAGATGTGGTACCCGAGCAGGTCAGGGGCGGGCCACGGACGGCTTTCCCAGGTGGCCGCGATCGCCTCGACGGTCTGCTTCTGCCGCTCGGGCGTTCCCACCCGCCACGTACTGAAGAAGGGCGCACCGACCTCCAGGCGCGTGAGGTCGGGGTGGGTGTCGGTACGGCGGGTCATGTCGGCCTCCTGATCGCTGGGCGATGCCTGTACCGACCACCCTCCGACCTCAACCAAGCTTCAGGTCAAGCCCGTTCCGCCCGCGCACTACCGTCTCCCCCATGAATACGCGAAGCGCATCCGCGGGCATGACCGGCCGACTGATGACCATGACCGCGCACCCGGGCAGGGGCGAGGAGCTCGCCGCCCTCCTGCTGAGGGTCGCGGAGGGACTGCACGGCTTCCCGGGCTGTGAGATCTATCTGATCAGCCGGGACTCGGCCGATCCGGACACGGTGCATGTCACCGAGGTCTGGCGGAGCGAGGCCGACGCGCAGGCGGCACTCGCCGCGCCGCCGACCGCCGGTGCCCCGGCCCCCGCGGACGTCCTCGCGCTGCTGTCGTCCCCGCCCCGCCGCACGGATCTCACCGTCCTCGGCGGAGTAGGACTTCCCGCGGCGGACGACCGGAGCTGACGCGACGCGGCTCAGTGGTGGCCGTTGTGGCGCCGCCGCAGCAGGCCCGCCGCGACCACCGCGCCCGCGGCGGCCCCGGCGACGACGACCGGCCGGGGGTGCCGCCGGCCGGCCTGGACGACGTTCGCGACGGGACGCGGGACGTTGTGCTCCACGGTGTGGCCGGCCTTGGTGGCGGTGCTGCGCAGCTGCACGGTCATCGCGCCGGCCTTGTCCTTGAGGTCGGCGGCGCGGGTCTTGAGGTGGGCCTTGTCGGCCAACTCCTCGACGGTACGGCCGAGTCGGCCCCTGGCGTGTTCGAGCTGCTGCCGCAGTTCCTCGGGCCCCTTGGCCCCGCCGCCCGTGACCTCCGGTGCTGTCCTGTCCGTCATCGGTGTGCCCTTCCCGGATGGTGCCCCTGCTTTTCGGAACACCCGGGTACCCGCACCTGCCCCCGCTACCCCTTTCCGCCACCGCCCGTCCCGCGCTCGCCGAGCCGGGCCAGCTGAGTCTGGAACCAGTCGAGGCGGGCCTGCAACAGGGCGGCCTCCGCGACGAGTTCGGGCACACCGAGGCCGGCCGCCGAGATCCCCGTACCGCCGCTCCCCGCGATCACCCGGAGCCCCTCCCCCGCCAGCCGCGCGAACCCGGCGAGCGACACGGACGTACGACCGCGCACGCAGCCCGCGCAGGAGGGGGCCAGCGCGTACCAGCCGGGCCTGCCCCAGCCGGCGTCTGCGAGGGCCGCCGCGACGGCACCGCACGCGCAGGGTCCGACGGTCGCGGTGCGCACCCGCTGCCGGGCGTACCGGAAGCCGCGCTCGAACCGGATGTAGGCGCCCAGGACGGAGACTTCGAGCAGCACGGCCGCGCGGTGCTCGGCCGTGGTGAGGAGCGCTTCGGCCGCCGTACGGTCGTGCACGCAGTGGAAACCGCAGTCGCAGCGGCGGTGCGGCGCGCGGTGCCGCAGTCCGTAGACGCACCGGGCCTCGTCGCGGACTCCGTACGGCAGCGCGCCGCCCAGCGACACACCGGTGAACCCGGCCCGACTGCCGTCCTGGGACAGCATCGGGTGGGCGATCTTGTATCCGGTCGGCGGCTCCGTCGGGCGTTCCTCCGGAAGCCGCAGCCTCATCGGGCGGCCGGCACCTCTTCGGGCGCGGACGCCTCGACTTCCGTGATCTCTTCGGGGAGTTCGAGTTCTTCCTCGTGGTTGAGCGGCCGCTCTTCCGCGACTCCGGTGGCGAGTGCCTTGCCGAGCTTCATGACGCCTCCCATGACCTGCCGTCGGTTGACCGTCTGGGCCATGGTGACCCATGAGGGGCCGGATTGGACATAGGGCCTTGGAACGATCGTGCGCCGGCCGTCCGCCTGATGTCGCAGCAACCCTTACTCACACCTCGTAGCAGAATTAAGTGGAGCTAAGCGATCGCCCTGCCGAGACTACTGCCATGACGACTTCCGGCTCCCCCTTCGGCCGTGCCCTCTGCGCCATGATCACGCCCTTCACCGAGGAGGGCGCGCTCGACCTCGACGGCGCGCAGCGGCTCGCCGGGCGGCTGGTGTCGGAGGGCTGCGACGGACTGGTGCTCTCCGGTACGACGGGCGAGTCACCGACCACCACGGACGCCGAGAAGTCGGCGCTCGTCGCGGCGGTCCGGGAGGCGGTGGGCGAGCGCGCGTCGATCGTGGCGGGCGTCGGCACCTTCGACACCCGCCACACGGTCGAACTCGCGCTGCAGGCCGAAAAGGCGGGCGCGGACGGCCTGTTGGTCGTCGCCCCGTACTACAGCAAGCCCCCGCAGGACGCCGTCGAGGCCCACTTCCGCGAGATCGCGGACGCCGCCGGACTGCCGGTCGTGCTGTACGACATCCCCGGCCGCACCGGCACCCGCATCGAGCCGGACACCGTGATCCGCCTCGCCGAGCACCCCCGAGTCGTGGCCGTCAAGGACTGCTCGTACGACTTCCTCGGCACCCAAAGGGTCCTCGCCCGCACCGACTTGGCGTACTACGCGGGCTGCGACGAACACAACCTCGCCCTGTACGCGGTGGGCGCGACGGGCTACATCAGCACGGTCGCGAACGTGGTCCCACGCCAACTCCGCTCCGTCCTCGACGCGTTCGACACCGGGGACACGGCGGAGGCGGCCCGCCTCCAGCAGCGGGCCACCCCACTCATCGAGTCGATGATGTCGGCCGGCCTGCCCGGCACGGTCACGACGAAGGCCCTGCTCAATGAACTGGGCCTACCCGCGGGCCCGGTCCGCGCCCCGCTGCGGCCCGCCGGCCGGGAGGCGGTCGACGGACTGCTGGGGGTGTACGAGGAGTTCATGGCCGCCGGCTGAAGTGAAAGGCTCAGCCCCAGCGGTAGTCGTCGCCGAACAGCAGGAAGTGCTCCAGTACGTCCTCCATCGGGTCGTCCACCTGGCCGACGTTGATCAGGCCGACCCGGGGGCCGTTGTGCGAGGCCGTATTGGTCTCGTCGGCGTGTGCGGCACCCGCCGGGAGCCAGCACACCATCACCGCGGTGACCGCCCCGGTCAGCAGCCGTGCCACGGTCCTCGCCCGCTCGTTCGTCATCGCTCAGTCCCTTGTTACGCGGTTCGGCAGTTGATCGGACGCTGCGTCCACCCGTTCATCTGCCTAGACCTTGATCAGGTCACGTGGAGTAACCCGATCGTGCGCTGCGGGGGCGTGGGGTGTACCCGTACGGGTGGGTTCTCGTCCGGGGCCCGGAGAACGCGATCCGGGACCGGTCCCGCGCCTGTGCCGATACCTTCCGTCAGGTGTCCGTAGCTGAGAAAAAGAGACCACCCGCACCGGTCATCGCAGCGGTTGTGCTCTGGGCCCTGCCAGCCGTCTTCTTTCTCCTGCTGAGTGTGGTCGGAGCCCTGGCAAAGGGCGACCCGGCCATACTCTTGTTTGTCCTTCTGGGGTTCCTACCTGGCATGACAGCCCTAGGCCTGTGGCAAGGCAACCGTGGCGCCAGGGTCGTGGCAATCGTGCAGGGATTCGTGGTCTATGGCGGGATCACGATGATCCTTTTGCTCTCGGTGCCTCGATCGTCCCGTGACTGGTTCACCCCGGACTTCCTGAAAGACCCCACCGAAGACTTTCTGGAACGTTGATGAGACGTCTGGCCGACCGCACCTACGGGTGCGTGTCCGTGATCGCGATGACCTTGTCGAGGTGGTCCAGGGTGGCCTGCAGGTCGTCGATCTTGGCCTGGATGCGCTCGCGCTCGGCTCGCAGCATGGCTCGTTGCTCGGCGTCGGTGTGCCCGGCGTCCCAGCACGGCATGAGTTCGGTGATCCTTCGGCTGGTGAGGCCGGCGGCGAACATCTGCTGGAAGAAGCGGACCCGGGCGATGGCGTCCTGCCGGTACAGGCGCTGGCCGGACGGGCTGCGCTCCGCGATGAGCAGCCCTTGCTGCTCGTAGTAGCGCACGGCGCGCACCGAGACGCCGGCGCCTCGTGCCACCTCGCCGATGCGGATCAACCGCTCGGCTGCGCCCACTGTGACAGTCATGGTGATTCCTCTCACCCCTGGCCCTGACGACCGGCACTTGCCTCTGACGTTAGCGTCAGGTTTTAGCGTACCGGCCATGGATATCAACAACTCCGTCGCCCTTGTCACCGGAGCCAACCGCGGCCTGGGCCGCGCCTTCGCCCAGCGCCTGCTCGAACGGGGCGCCCGCAAGGTCTACGCGACGGCCCGCCGACCGGAGACCGTGGACTTGCCCGGGGTCGAGGTGCTGCCCCTCGACATCACCGATCCCGCATCCGTGAGGGCCGCCGCCGAGGCCGCCCCGGACGTCTCGCTCCTCATCAACAACGCGGGAATCAGTACGGGGACCGACCTGGTGACGGGTTCGCTGGACGCGGTGCGGCACGAGCTGGAGACCAACATGTTCGGCCACCTGGGAATGATCCGGGAGTTCGCGCCGGCGCTCGCCAGGAACGGCGGGGGCGCGATCGTCAACGTCCTCTCCGCCATGTCGTGGTTCGGGGGCAAGGGCGCCAATGCCTACCACCTGACCAAGGCCGCCGCCTGGGCCATGACCAACGGCGTCCGCCTGGAGCTCGCCGAGCAGGGCACGCTCGTCACAGCGGTACATCTCGGCCTGGCCGACACCGACATGGCGGCGGGCTGGCCCGTGGACAAGATCGCTCCGTCGGACCTGGCCGACGCGGCGCTCGACGGTGTCGAGGCGGGCTCCGCCGAGGTCCTCGCCGACCAATGGAGTCGGGACGTCAAGTCCCGTCTCCCGCTGACGCCAGAAGAGTTCAACGCCGCGATGGACCGCGCCCTGGCGGCGCTGATGGCGGCCTGAGGGGCCCTCGGGGCCGCACGGACTTCGGTCGGCTGCTTCTCCATCAGCCCCACGGCCTCGCAGCTTCCCAAGCTGACTCACTGTCGAGCGCGCTCAGCGCGCCAAAGACGTCGAGGGGTTGGCTGCTGCACGCATGATGCGGAGTGGCGGGATCTGTGCTCACGAAAGAGCGCCCTCCCGGGCCGTCACGGGGCCGTGGAAGGGCGCTCAACGAGGACCAACGCCGACAACTACCGGCAGTTCAGCAGCAGGTCAGGACGCCGATCGTTCAGGCGGCCGCAAGTCACCGCCGCCCACCATCAGTTGTGGCTGTGCAGGATCTCGTTCAGACCGCCCCAGACCGCGTTGTTCGGGCGGGCCTCGACCGTGCCGGTGACCGAGTTGCGGCGGAAGAGGATGTTGGAGGCGCCGGAGAGTTCGCGGGCCTTGATGATCTGGCCGTCGGGCATGGTGACGCGGGTGCCGGCGGTGACGTAGAGGCCCGCCTCGACCACGCACTCGTCGCCGAGCGGGATGCCGACGCCCGCCTCGGCGCCGATCAGGCAGCGCTCGCCGATGGAGATGATCACGTTGCCGCCACCGGACAGGGTGCCCATCGTGGACGCGCCGCCGCCGATGTCCGAGCCGTCGCCGACGACGACGCCCGCGGAGATACGGCCCTCGACCATCGACGTGCCGAGCGTGCCCGCGTTGAAGTTGACGAAGCCCTCGTGCATGACCGTCGTGCCCTCGGCGAGGTGCGCGCCCAGGCGGACCCGGTCGGCGTCGGCGATGCGCACGCCCTTGGGTGCCACGTAGTCCGTCATGCGCGGGAACTTGTCGACGGACGTCACCTGGAGGTGCAGGCCCTCGGCGCGGGCGTTCAGGCGCGCCTTCTCGATGTCGTCGACGGCGACCGGGCCGAGCGAGGTCCAGGCGACGTTGGCGAGGAAGCCGAACATGCCGTCCAGGCTCTGGCCGTGCGGCTTGACCAGGCGGTGGGAGAGGAGGTGCAGGCGGAGGTAGACGTCGTGCGCGTCGGTCGGCTTCGCGCCGAGCGAGGCGATGACCGTGCGGACTGCTACCACCTCTACGCCACGGCGGGCGTCCGGGCCGATCGCCTTCGCGGCGCCCTCGCCGAGCAGTTCCACGGCCCGCTCGGTGGACAGCCGCTCGGTGCCGGACGGGCCCGGCTCGGCGGAAAGCTCCGGCGCGGGGAACCAGGTGTCGAGGACGGTGCCGTCTGCGGCGATCGTGGCGAGGCCGGCGGCAACGGCTCCGCCGGTGGTGGTGCTGGGTGCAGTCGTGTCGGTCATGAGGGCAACCTAACCGGCGGGGGGCGGGGTGGGCCAACCGGTGGGGGTGGCGTCTCAGGTTGCGGGCCCGTGGGGGGTTGCTGCGGGTACCGAGAGACGGAGGGAGCGGCTGAGGTTTGCGTTGCTGTCGGTCTCCGCGCCGACCTGGTCGCGACGTTGCCGTTGCCGACGTCTTGAGCGGACCGGGCCGGTCAGCTGAAGCGCTCACTCCGGTCAGGCGACGCCCGCCCTCGTCAAGGGGCTTGGCGCGGGCCAGAGGGAATGATCCGCGCCAGTGCCTCGCGGGCGTACTCCTCATCGTACGTCCCATCGGTGAGAAGTACCTGAAGGCAGATGCCGTCCACCAGCGCGACCAGGGCGTGTGCGGTGACCGGGTCCGTGCGCGGGGTGAGGCGGTCGGCCAGGTCCTGGGCCCATTCGGCGGCGACGGGACGGAGGGCGGGGCGGCGCAGGGCGGCGAGGTAGAGCTCGCACTCCAGCTCCACGCCGGTGCGGTCGCCCGCGAGCCATTCGCCTATCCCGGCGGCGAGTTCAGAGGCCAGGTCGGTGTCCGGGTTCTCCAGAGCGCCGCGTGAGGCGACCACCTTGGCGAAGCCCTCGTTGGCCTGGCGCAGGGCCGCGACCATCAGGTCGTCCAGGGTCTTGAAGTGGTACGTGGTGGAGCCCAGTGGCACGTCCGCCTCCGCCGCGACCGTGCGGTGGGTCAGCCCGGCGAGCCCCTTGCGTCCTACGACTCGGATCGCGGCGTCGATGATCCGCTGGCGGCGTTCGGGGTCGTAGCGCCTGGCCATCAGTGCGCTCCCCCGAGGTTCAGCACCACCACGCCGCCCACGATGAGCAGGATTCCGGCGACCTTGGTGAAGGTCAGCTTCTCGTCGAACAGCCAGAGCCCGAGGACGGCGATCGTCGCGGTGCCCACGCCGGCCCAGATCGCGTAGGCCGTGCCTATGCCGACGGTCTTGAGGGTCTGGGCGAGCAGGGTGAAGGAGACGACATAACCGAGGAACGTCAGAAGGGACGGCCAGAGCTTGCTGAAGCCGTCGCTGTACTTCATGGCGGTCGTCGCCGCCACCTCGGCCGCGATGGCGCCGACAAGCGTCAGATATCCCATGTGTACGAGCGTACATAACCGGCGGGGCGACCGTGACCCCGAATGTGGAAACCGCTCTCTCCGAAAGGGCTGCTCCCGACCCCTCGCGTCTACTACTGTTTCACCGTTCACATACCGGGTCTTCGCAGCCGCGGCCCGCCCTGTCGTTCATGGGCGCCGCTGAAGGACAGCGCATGCCAGACACCACGCCCCGCCCGCCGCGGAACCAACCCTGGGAGAACGGCTGGGTACCTGACACCTCCCGGATACCGGGAACGCGACGCCTCTGGCTGGCCGGCACCCTCGCGGTGGCCACCGTCGCCGCGTGTGTCACGGCGATCGTCATGACGGACAGGGGAGTTGACGAAGCGTCAGACACTTCGGAGACCCCCGTCAACGCGACCCTGCCCGGCCTGATCTCCTTCGGCTCGCCGTCACCGAGTACGACGGCTCCCCCCAAGGGCAAGGGCGGCCTGTCCTCCCCTGAGCCCACGACGAAGGCGCCGCCCCGGCACAGCTCCACGCCCACGCCCTCCGCCAAGCCGTCCAAGCCGACGGCACCGGAGGAGAGTTCACCGGCCCCTGTCTCCCGCTTGAAGTCGGTCCGCGCGGTCAACTACCCCGACCGCTACTGGCGCGCCACCGACGACCACGTGGCCCTCGACCCGATCACCTCCGCCTCGGCCGCCGAGGACGCCACCTTCAAGGTGGTCAACGGCCTTGCGAAGTCGTCCTGTTACTCCTTCGCCACCGCCGACGGCGGCTACCTGCGCCACCGCAATTTCGTCCTGCGCTCCGAACGCGACGACGGCTCCCCCCTCTTCGAACAGGACGCCACCTTCTGCCCCCGCCCCGCGTCCTTCTCCGGCGCGGTCATGCTGGAGTCCGTGAACTACCCCGGCCGCTTCCTCCGCCACCGGAACTTCGTGGTCCGACTGGAGTCGTACGACCACAACGACCTGTACCGCCGGGACTCGGCGTTCCGGGTGGTGGCGGGCCTCAACGACTGAGGCCCCCGGATTCGGCGAATTCCAGGGGCCTCACGACGAAAGGGTGGCTGCTCAGACGTTGAATCCCAGCGCCCGCAGCTGCTCGCGTCCGTCGTCCGTGATCTTGTCCGGGCCCCACGGTGGCATCCAGACCCAGTTGATGCGGAGTTCGTTGACGAGGCCGTCCGTGGCGGACTTGGCCTGGTCCTCGATGACGTCCGTCAGCGGACAGGCCGCGGAGGTCAGGGTCATGTCGATCGTCGCGATGTTCGCGTCGTCGATGTGAATGCCGTAGATCAGGCCGAGGTTGACGACGTCGATGCCCAACTCGGGGTCGACGACGTCGTACAGCGCCTCGCGGAGTTCTTCCTCCGAGGCCGGCTTCATCTCTACCGTGTCGCTCATGCCGTCTTCCTTTCAGCGGCGTCGGAGCCCAGCGCCTGGGCCGTCGCGTCCTTCCACGCCATCCAGCTCAGCAGCGCGCACTTCACCCGGGCCGGGTACTTGGAGACACCGGCGAACGCGACCGCGTCCTCCAGCACCTCCTCCATCGCGTCGTCGGGCTCGATCTTCCCCTTGGACTGCATCAGCTCCAGGAAGGTCTCCTGGATCTTCTGCGCGTCGGAGAGGTCCTTGCCGACGAGGAGTTCGTTCAGTACGGACGCGCTCGCCTGGCTGATGGAGCAGCCCTGGCCCTCGTACGAGACGTCTTTGATCGTCGTGCCGTCGTATTTCACTCGGAGCGTGATCTCGTCGCCGCACGTCGGGTTCACATGGTGCACCTCGGCGTCGCCATCCCTCAGACCACGCCCGTGCGGGTGCTTGTAGTGGTCCAGGATGACTTCCTGGTACATCGAATCCAGCTTCATGCGATCGCCAGTCCTGTCCCGTCAGCCGAAGAAGTTCCGTACGTGCTCCAGGCCGTCCACCAGAGCGTCGATCTCGGCCGGCGTGGAGTACAGATAGAACGACGCTCGCGTGGTCGCAGGAATTCCGTACCTCAGGCAGACCGGCCGTGCGCAGTGGTGGCCGACGCGGACCGCGATGCCCTGCTCGTCGAGGACCTGGCCCACGTCGTGCGGGTGGATGTCGCCGAGCGTGAAGGAGATCGCGGCGCCCCGGTCCTCGGCCGTCGTCGGGCCGATGATCCGCAGGTCAGGGACCTCCGCGAGGCGCTTGACCGCGTACTCGGTGAGCGCGTGCTCATGGGCGAGGATCTTGTCCATGCCGATCGCGGACAGGTAGTCGATCGCCGCACCCAGGCCGACCGCCTGCGCGATCGGAGGCGTGCCCGCCTCGAACTTGTGCGGGGCCGGAGCGTAGGTCGACGAGTGCATCGACACCGTCTCGATCATCTCGCCGCCGCCGAGGAACGGGGGGAGATCCTCGAGCAGTTCCTGGCGGCCCCACAGCACGCCTATGCCGGTCGGGCCGCACATCTTGTGGCCGGTGAAGGCGACGAAGTCGGCCTGGAGGGCCTGCACGTCCAGCGGCATGTGGGGCGCCGCCTGGGAGGCGTCGATGCAGACGAGAGCACCGACCTCCTGTGCGCGGCGGATGATCGTCTCGACCGGGTTGACCGTCCCGAGGATGTTCGACACCAGGACGAAGGAGACGATCTTCGTCTTCTCCGTGATGATCTCGTCGATGTTGGAGAGGTCGAGGCGGCCGTCGTCGGTAAGGCCGAACCACTTCAGCTTCGCGCCCGTGCGCTGCGCCAGCAGCTGCCACGGCACGATGTTGGAGTGGTGCTCCATCTCCGTGATGACGATCTCGGTCTCGTGGTCCACGCGGTAGGGCTCGTCGGCCCAGCCGAGCATGTTCGCCACGAGGTTGAGCGACTCGGAGGCGTTCTTGGTGAAGATCACCTCGTTGCGGCTCGGCGCGTTGATGAACGCGGCGACCTTGTCGCGCGCGCCCTCGTACAGCGCCGTGGCCTCCTCGGCGAGCACATGCACACCGCGGTGGACGTTGGCGTTGTAGCGCTCGTAGTACTCACCGAGGGCGTCCAGCACCTGGCGCGGCTTCTGCGAGGTCGCCGCGTTGTCCAGGTACACGAGCTTCTGACCGTCGTGGACCTGTCGGTCCAGGATGGGGAAGTCCTTGCGGATCGCCTCGGTGTCGAGGAGGCCCGGCAGCTGTGTCACTCGGATGCGCCACCCTTCGCGTAAGCCTCGTAGCCCTCGTTCTCCAGCTTGTCGGCGAGTTCGGCGCCGCCGGACTCCACGATGCGGCCGGCCGAGAAGACGTGGACGTAGTCGGGCTTGATGTAGCGCAGGATGCGCGTGTAGTGCGTGATCAGCAGGGTGCCGACCTCGCCGGTCTCACGGACGCGGTTGACGCCCTCGGAGACGACGCGCAGGGCGTCGACGTCCAGGCCGGAGTCGGTCTCGTCGAGGATCGCGACCTTCGGCTTGAGCAGCTCCAGCTGAAGGATCTCGTGGCGCTTCTTCTCACCGCCGGAGAAGCCCTCGTTGACGTTGCGCTCGGCGAAGGCCGGGTCCATGTTGAGACGCTCCATGGTCTCCTTGACCTCCTTCACCCACGTCCGCAGCTTGGGGGCCTCACCGCGGATGGCGGTGGCGGACGTGCGGAGGAAGTTGGAGACCGAGACGCCGGGGACCTCGACCGGGTACTGCATCGCCAGGAACAGGCCCGCGCGGGCGCGCTCGTCGACGGACATCTCCAGGACGTCCTCGCCGTCGAGAGTGACGGTGCCGCCGGTGATGGTGTACTTCGGGTGACCCGCGAGCGAGTAGGCGAGGGTCGACTTGCCGGAGCCGTTGGGGCCCATGATGGCGTGCGTCTCGCCCTGCTTCACGGTGAGGTCGACGCCCTTGAGGATCTCCTTCGTGGCGTTGTCGGCCTCGACGGTGACGTGCAGGTCTCGGATTTCAAGCGTTGCCATGGGTGCCTCAGGACTCCTGGGTGAGGGAGACGAGTACGTCGTCCCCTTCGATCTTTACGGGGTATACGGGGACGGGGCGCGTCGCGGGGAGGCCGGACGGCTTGCCGGTACGGAGGTCGAAGCTGGAGCCGTGCAGCCAGCACTCGATCTGGCAGTCCTCCACCTCGCCCTCGGAGAGGGAGACGTTCGCGTGGGAGCAGATGTCGTGGATCGCGAACACCTCGCCCTCGGTCTGCACGACCGAGACCGGCGTGCCGTCGAGTTCCACCCGCTTCGGGGTGTCCTCCTCCAGCTCGCTCAGCCCACAGGCGCGTACGAACGTCATCAGACGGTCGCCTCCAGCTCCTCGTCGATCTTCACGAGAAGGCGCTCTTCGATGTCGTCGACGCCGATCTGCTGGACCAGCTCGGCGAAGAAGCCGCGGACCACCAGGCGGCGGGCCTCGTCGGCCGGGATGCCGCGGGCCATCAGGTAGAAGAGCTGCTCGTCGTCGAAGCGGCCGGTCGCCGAGGCGTGGCCCGCGCCGACGATCTCGCCGGTCTCGATCTCGAGGTTCGGCACGGAGTCGACCCTGGCGCCGTCCGTCAGGACGAGGTTGCGGTTCATCTCGTACGTGTCCGTGCCCTCGGCCTTGGCCTCGATGAGCACGTCACCGATCCACACCGCGTGCGCGTCGTCGCCCTGGAGCGCGCCCTTGTAGGCGACGTTGGACTTGCAGTGCGGGGTGTTGTGGTCGACCAGGAGACGGTGCTCCTGGTGCTGGCCGGCGTCGGTGAAGTACAGGCCGAAGAGCTCGGCCTCACCACCGGTGCCGGCGTAGGCGACGCGCGGGTGCAGACGTACGAGATCGCCGCCGAAGGTGACCACGAACGACTTGAAGCCGGCGTCCCGGCCGATGAGCGCGTTGTGCTGGCCCACGTGGACGGCCTTGTCGTCCCAGTCCTGGACGGAGACGACGGTCAGCTTGGCGCCGTCGCCCAGGACGTAGTCGACGTTGGCGGCGAGCACGGCGTCACCGGTGTGGTCGATGACGACGACAGCCTCGGCGAAGGCGCCCAGCTCGATGACCTGGTGGCCATAGGCGACCCCGCCCTCGCCGTGCACGGCGATCCGAATGGGCTCGGTGAGCACCGTCTCCTTGGGGACGGTGACCACGCCGGCCTTCTCGAACGCCGAGTACGCCTGCGCGGCGACGCGGTCCACCGGAGTGCCGGCCTTGCCGATCCGGGCGTCGTCACGGCCGACGGTCTCGACGATGACGCCCTCGGGGGCGTCGATGTCGACCTTCACGCCGTCACCGGTGGCGACCGCGGTGCCGTCGTGCAGCCCGCGCAGGCGCTCCAGCGGGGTGAACCGCCACTCCTCCTCGCGGCCGTGCGGGACCGGGAAGTCCGCCACGTCGAAGGACGGGGGCGCGCTCATGCGCGTGGCGACGGTCGACTCGGCGGCCACCGCGATCTGGCCCGCGGTGGTGGACCCCACGGGGATGTTCTGAGCCTCAGCCATGGCTGTCGGTCTGCTCTCTTCCTACGTCAAGAAATCTGGCGACTGCTTCGGATGACGGGTCTTAACCGACCGCGCCTTCCATCTGCAGCTCGATCAGCCGGTTGAGCTCGAGGGCGTACTCCATGGGCAGCTCCTTCGCGATCGGCTCGACGAAGCCGCGCACGATCATCGCCATCGCCTCGAACTCGCTCAGACCGCGGCTCATCAGGTAGAAGAGCTGGTCCTCGGAGACCTTGGAGACGGTCGCCTCGTGGCCCATGGAGACGTCGTCCTCACGGACGTCGACGTACGGGTACGTGTCGGAGCGGGAGATGGTGTCGACGAGCAGCGCGTCGCACAGCACGTTCGACTTGGAGCCGTGGGCGCCCTCGCCGATCTCCACCAGACCACGGTAGGAGGTACGGCCGCCACCGCGGGCCACGGACTTCGACACGATGTTGGACGACGTGTTCGGCGCCATGTGGACCATCTTGGAGCCGGCGTCCTGGTGCTGGCCCTCGCCGGCGAAGGCGATGGACAGGGTCTCGCCCTTGGCGTGCTCGCCCATCAGGTAGACGGCCGGGTACTTCATCGTCACCTTGGAGCCGATGTTGCCGTCGATCCACTCCATGGTCGCGCCCTCGTAGGCGACGGCGCGCTTGGTGACCAGGTTGTAGACGTTGTTCGACCAGTTCTGGATGGTCGTGTAGCGGCAGCGGGCGTTCTTCTTGACGATGATCTCGACGACCGCGGAGTGCAGCGAGTCCGACTTGTAGATCGGGGCGGTGCAGCCCTCGACGTAGTGCACGTAGGCACCCTCGTCGACGATGATCAGGGTCCGCTCGAACTGGCCCATGTTCTCCGTGTTGATACGGAAGTAGGCCTGGAGCGGGATCTCGACCTGCACGCCCTTCGGCACGTAGATGAACGAGCCGCCGGACCACACTGCGCTGTTCAGCGACGCGAACTTGTTGTCACCGACCGGGATGACGGTGCCGAAGTACTCCTTGAAGAGCTCCGGGTGCTCCTTCAGCGCGGTGTCGGTGTCCAGGAAGATGACGCCCTGCTCCTCCAGGTCCTCGCGGATCTGGTGGTAGACGACCTCCGACTCGTACTGGGCGGCGACACCGGCCACGAGGCGCTGCTTCTCCGCCTCCGGGATGCCGAGCTTGTCGTACGTGTTCTTGATGTCCTCGGGCAGGTCCTCCCAGGACTCCGCCTGCTTCTCCGTGGAGCGCACGAAGTACTTGATGTTGTCGAAGTCGATGCCCGAGAGGTCGGAGCCCCAGTTCGGCATGGGCTTCTTGTCGAAGAGGCGCAGACCCTTGAGGCGGAGCTTGGTCATCCACTCCGGCTCGTTCTTCTTGGCGGAGATGTCCCGGACGACGTCCTCGTTGATGCCGCGCTTCGCAGAGGCGCCGGCGGCGTCGGAGTCGGCCCAGCCGTATTCGTACGTGCCCAGGCCCTCGAGCTCGGGGTGAGCAGTCTCCGTGGGCAGAGTCATGCGGGGTTCCTCCCGGCCGTGCTTGCAGATGCGTTATGGGTGTTCTTGGAAATCTTTGGGATGAATGTCGTACAGACGCCGTCACCGTGGGCGATGGTTGCAAGTCGCTGGACATGCGTGCCGAGCAGCTGCGAGAAGATCTCTGTCTCGACCTCGCACAGCTGCGGGAACTTCTCCGCGACATGGACCACCGGGCAGTGGTGCTGGCAGAGCTGCTCGCCGACCGGTGCGCTACGCGCCGTAGCAGCGTACCCGTCCGCGCTCAGGGCCTTGGCCAGGGCTTCGGTCCGCTCCTCGGGGGCCGCTGCCTCGATCGCCTTGCGGTACACGGCGGCCTGCTCAGCGATCCTCGCGCGGGCGAAGGCCACGACCGCCTCGTCACCGCCGAACCGCTCCTGGATGTAGCGCAGGGCGTCCGCGGCGAGCTTGTCGTACGACTGGTCGAAGGCGTCGCGTCCGCAGTCCGTCAGGGCGAACACCTTGGCGGGCCGGCCGCGCGTCCGCGCGCCGTACACCCGCTGCTCGCGTGCCTCGACGACGTCGTCCGCGACCAGCGCGTCCAGATGCCGCCGCACGGCGGCCGGGGTGAGGCCCAGCCGGCCTGCCAGCTCGGTGACGGTCGAGGGCCCGTGGTCCAGGATGGACCGCGCGACTCGGTTGCGGGTGGACCGCTCCCCGGTCGCGAGCTCCTCCTGGGGGGTACCCGTGCGGGTCTCCCGAGCCTCGCCGACGTTTTTCACAACGCCATTGTTGCGTAATTCCTCAGGACCGGGCAAGCGGCGTCCTACTCCGTGGACGGTGCCCTGCGTCACTTAGGTATACCTAATCTGACCTGGGGAAACGATCTTTGATCGATCAATTCGGTGGCACATCCGCAGCCCTTCCAGCACACTCCCCAACCATGCCCACACCCCCTCCGACCGGCCCACTTGTCACACGCGGGCCTCCGGCGGCCGACCGGCGGGGGGCGCATACGATGCGGCACGTACAGGGCTGACCCCATGTACCTACGAGGGCTGCGCCGCCCGGCGCCGCGCTGCTCTTTCAGCCCATCCGGCGTTTGAGGACGAGGCCCGTTCAGGGCCCGAAGCGGGGGTCTGGGGGCGCAGCCCTCAGCGGGGGCCCGGGGCAGTGCCCCGGGATGGGACGGGTAGGGGCGGCGGGGGCGAAACAGCCCGGCGCCCTGCGCAGTGCGCATCCGCAGACATCTAGCCCGCTGGCCAGGCTGGAGGCGCTCCACGCGCGCGTGCTGTTGCTCGGCGCCGGCTACGACGCGTGCACGAGCTTCCATCTGGCCGAGTACCGCATACCCGCACCGCTGGTTCAGGTGGGCCGCCCCGGACCGGCCGGCTGGGAGGTGGTGACCGAGGTGTCGATCACTTCGGAGCGGTTCGACGAGCTGGGGCACGACTTCGAACGGGACCGTCCCGTCGTACGCGGGACGCTGGGCGCCGCCGACGTACGGCTCTTCCCGGTGGCGGACGCCGTGGCCTACGCGGAGCGGTGGCTGGCCACGCACCGGCCCCGCGAGGAGGGGATCCTGAACCCGCCCGTCTGAGACGGCGAGCGCGTACCTAGACTCTGGCCCATGCGAAGTGAGCCCGTGGTCCAGGTCCAGGCCCTGGTGAAGCGGTACGGCACGAAGACCGCGGTGGACGGCCTCGACCTGGTGGCCGAAGCGGGTGTGACCGCCGTACTCGGACCCAATGGCGCGGGCAAGACGACGACCGTCGAGACCTGCGAGGGATACCGGAAACCGGACTCCGGCACGGTGCGCGTCCTGGGTCTCGACCCGGTGCGGCAGTCGGCCGCGCTGCGCCCCCGTATCGGCGTGATGCTGCAGTCCGGCGGTGTCTACTCCGGTGCGCGGGCCGACGAGATGCTGCGGCACGTGGCGAAGCTGCACGCCCATCCACTGGACGTGGACGGGCTGATCGAGCGGCTCGGGCTCGGCAGCTGCGGACGGACGACGTACCGCCGGCTGTCCGGCGGCCAGCAGCAGCGCCTGGCGCTGGCGATGGCCGTCGTGGGCCGCCCTGAACTGGTGTTCCTGGACGAGCCGACGGCGGGGCTCGACCCGCAGGCCCGCCGCGCGACCTGGGACCTGGTGCGCGACCTGCGCACGGACGGCGTCTCGGTCATCCTCACCACCCACTACATGGACGAGGCCGAGCAGCTCGCCGACGACGTCGCGATCGTGGACGCGGGCCGGGTCATCGCCCAGGGCACGCCCGAGGAGCTGTGCCGCGGCGGCGCCGAGAACACACTGCGGTTCACCGGCCGCCCCGGTCTGGACGTGGGCTCCCTGCTCAAGGCCCTGCCCGTCGACTGCACCGCCGCCGAGCTGACCCCGGGCTCCTACCGGGTCGCCGGCAAGGTGAACCCCCAACTGCTCGCGACGGTCACGTCCTGGTGCGCCCAGCACGGCGTGATGCCGGACCGGATCTCGGTGGAGCGGCACACGCTCGAGGACGTGTTCCTGGAGATGACCGGCAAGGAGCTGCGTTCATGACGACGACCGTGGGCGCGTACGCGCCGAAGCCCGGTGCCGCGCCTCTCCCCCGCATGATCGCGGCGCAGGCGGTGCTGGAGACCAAGATGCTGCTGCGCAACGGCGAGCAGCTGCTGCTGACGGTCGTCATCCCGACGCTGCTGCTGGTCCTGTTCAGCACGGTGGACATCGTCGACACCGGCGCGGGCGAGGCCGTCGACTTCCTCGCGCCCGGAGTCCTCGCGCTGGCCGTGATGTCGACGGCGTTCACGGGGCAGGCGATCGCGACGGGCTTCGAGCGGCGGTACGGCGTCCTCAAGCGCCTCGCCTCCTCCCCGCTCCCCCGCTGGGGCCTGATGACGGCGAAAACGGCGTCGGTGCTGGTCACCGAGGTCCTGCAGATCGCCCTGCTGACGGTGATCGCTTTCTCCCTCGGCTGGTCCCCGCACGGCAACCCCCTCGCCGTACTCCTCCTCCTGCTCCTCGGCACGGCCGCGTTCTCGGGGCTGGGCCTGCTGATGGCGGGCACGCTGAAGGCGGAGGCGACGCTGGCCGCGGCGAATCTGGTGTTCCTGCTGCTGCTCATGGGAGGCGGGGTCATCGTCCCGCTGGACAAGTTCCCGTCCGGCGCCCAGGACGTGCTCGGGCTGCTGCCCATCTCCGCGCTGTCGGACGGACTGCGGGACGTGCTCCAGCACGGGGCCGGGATGCCGTGGGGTGACCTGGGGATTCTGGCGGTGTGGGCGGTTGTGGGGCTGGCGGCGGCGGGGCGGTTCTTCCGCTGGGAGTAAGCCGGCGGCAACGGAGCGTGAATGAGGGGCGTACCCGTGGGGAAGACCTCCTCGTGTTCGAATCGGCGGACTCCCTGGCACCGCGGGCACTTCAGCCGCTCCTGCACGACGTGGTCATGTGCGTGGCAGCGCCCGCGTTCGCGGCCTCGGCGCGGGACGGACAGCTCCGCGGCGACCGTGCCGAGGGTTTCTACGATCATGACCGCCGACTGCTGCACACGCTGTGCCTGTTCCTGGACGACCGCGAGCCGGAGCCGATAGGCGTCCAGCCGCTCGGCCCGCACCAGGTCAGGTTCACCGCGGTGCACCGCTACCACCGTGACCGCACGGACGACCCGACGCTGATCATCGAACGCGTCCGCACCGCCGGCGAGGGCGAGACCCTCACCCTGCGCAATGTCGGCACGGTCGAGCGGACGCTGCGCATCGAACTGGCCGCCGCGACCGACCTGGCCGGCATAGCCGACGTGAAGCGGGGCCAGCACCGGCCGCCCCTGGCGTGCACGGGCCACCCGCCGGAGGGCGAGCAGGCGTTACCGGCCGCCCTCACCTGGACCGGCCCGACCGGGCACGCCCGGCTCACGGTCACCTCGGGACCGGTGCCCGAGGTCTCCGGCGGCCCCGAGGGAGGCACCCTCACCTGGCCGCACCTGGTCCTGCCCCCGCACGAGTCCTGGCAGGTGCGGCTCGCCGTCACCGGCCGCGCGGTACCGGAGCCGTCCGGTCACCCGGTGGCGCCGCACGCCCCGGCGCCCTGGAGCCGGCCGACGGTCGTGAGCGACGACGTGCGGCTGCGCGACCTCGTACGACAAGGGCTGTGGGACCTCGACGCCCTGCGGCTGGCGGACCCGCTGGGCGCGGCCGGGGACGGGGCGGAGGATCAGTTCATCGCCGCCGGCTGCCCCTGGTACCTCACGCTGTTCGGCCGGGACAGCATCTGGTCCGCGCGGATGCTGCTCCCGCTGGGGACGGACCTGGCCCGCGGCACGCTCTGGGCGCTGGCACGGCGACAGGGCCGGGTGAGCGACGTGTTCCGGGAGGAGGCCCCTGGCCGCATCCTGCACGAGCTGCGCCCCGCGGCCGCACGGCACGGTCACGGACTGCTGCTGCCCTCGCACTACTACGGCTCCGTCGACGCCACCCCGCTGTTCGTGACCCTGCTCGTCGAGGCGTGGCACTGGGGGCTGCCCGACACCGAGGTGGACGCCCTGCTGCCGTACGCCGAGCGTGCGATGGCCTGGGTGGTGGAGACCAGCAGCCGGGACGAGGACGGTCTGCTGCGCTACTACCCGCGGGCCGGCGGGCTGCGGCACCAGGCCTGGAAGGACAGCGAGGACGCGGTGCGCGACGCCGAGGGACGGCGCGTCGAACCGCCGCTCGCCCTGTGCGAAGTGCAGGGGTACGCGTACGAGGCCGCCTGCGGTCTGGCCACGCTGCTCGCCGCACGCGACCGCGCGGACGACGCCCAGAAGCTGCGTAACTGGGCGGAGGGCCTCCGTAAGCGCTTCGCCGACCTGTTCTGGATCCCGGCGCGCACGGGACCTGCCCCCCGCTATGTCGCCATCGCGGTGGGCCAGGGACCTACCGCCGTGAGCGGACCGACGTCCAACATGGGGCAGTTGCTCTCGACGGGCATCCTGGACGAGGCCGGCTGCCGCGACGTCGCCGCCTGGCTGGCCTCACCCGGACTGGCCTCCGGCTGGGGACTGCGCAGCCGCAGCAAGGACGTGCCCGGGTTCAACCCCCTCAGCTACCACGGGGGTTCGGTCTGGACGCACGACACCGCGATCGCCGTACGAGGGCTGTGTGCGACGGGGCATCACCATGAGGCACTGATCCTGGCCGAGGGCCTGCTGGACGCGGCCACCCGCTTCGGCTACCGGATGCCCGAGCTGTACGGCGGGGACGCCCGCACTCCCGACTCACCGGCCCCACTGGCCTATCCGGCGGCGTGCCGGCCGCAGGGCTGGTCGGCGGCGTCCGGGGTGGCGGTGCTGTCCGCCCTGCTCGATCTGCGGCCGGACATCACGCGCCGCTCGCTCGTCGCCCGCCCCGCGGCCCCCTTGGCCCTGCGGGTGGAGGGCCTGGTCCTCGCGGGTCAGCGGCTGTCGGTGGCGGTGACCGCGTCCGGGGAGTGCACGGTCCCCGAACTGCCCGAGGGCTGGCGGCACGAACGCCGCTGAGGGCCTCCCGTCAGCAGACGGTCGTACTCGTCGAGCATCTGCTGGACGTACACGTTCTCCAGGTCGAAGTTCTCCCAGACGTGCCGCCGGGCCCGAAGTCCCGCCTCCCTGGCCTCAGCCGGGTCGGTGAGCAGCCGCCACACCTCGTCCGCGAACCGCTGCGCCAGGGCCTCCTCGGTCTCCCCCTCCTGGGGCGCCACGAGGGCGCTGCCGCCTTCGCCCAGGCCTCCGACACCGGTGGCGACCACGGGCCGGGCGGCGCACATGGCCTCCAGCGGTGCGAGGCCCATGGGTTCGTCGAAGCGGGACGGGTAGATGACGACGGTGGACTCCTCGTAGAGCGTGCGCATGTCGTCGATGCCGGCTGGCCTGAACTCGACGTCGCTGCCCTCGACCAGGTCGTGGTGCTTCATCAACTCGCGCAGGGACTCCTTGAATCCCCAGGCCTCGTCGTGGAAGTCGACCGTGTCGAAGGGATCGGTGAGGACGAGCCTGGGGCGCAGCACGTCCGCCGACTTCTTTCCGCGCGCGATGAGGCGGGCCAGCATCTCGACCGCCACCGCGGCGCCCTTGTTGGGGATGAGCCGGGCCGGCAGCAGGATCACGGGCCGTGCGCCGTTCGGCTCCAGCGGGGCGACGCCGAGGTAGGTGCGCGTGTCGATGCCCAGGTAGGTGCGGGTCACGGGCTCGTCCAGCACCTCGGTGCACTCGTGCACCAGGAAGTCCGACACCGCGTGATGGGCGTCCCACACCGCGCACTCGCGCGCGAGCTTCTTGTCCTCGGGGCCGCGCCAGAGGCTGTGGTACGTGTGCGGCAGGACCAGTCCGAGTTCCTCGCGCAGGGCCGCCAGGGCGAGCGCGGGGACGTTGGAGAAGTGGTGCAGGTTGTGGCCGTGCACCAGCCTGACCGGTCCATCATCCCCGGTGAGATGAGCGGCGAACCAGTCGCGCAGCTCTGCGACGGACCGGTCGTCGTCCGTGCGCGCCACCGACAGATCCAACAGAGGGTGGCGCAGCACCTCCACTCCGGGGCACGGGGGCTGCGCATCGGCCGTTCCGGTGAAGACCGTGACGCGGTGGTCGCGGCGGGCCAACGCCCGTGAGTACTCCCAGAGATGGGTCTCCACACCGCCGACGCTGGGCGGAAAGGACCAGTGGACCAGCGCGATGTGCTGGCCGCCGCCCCTCTCCGGGGCCCCAGCCGATGCCTCACACTCGGATTGCTGCCGGTCCACTGCGCCTCCGCAGGTCGTTGTCTGTACCGGAAACGTTCGGTCAACGACCTATTGCCAAGGCAGGACACTGATAGACGCCGACTGGTTCCGCGGATTGTCTGGATGCCGGTGCATCCGACGGAGAGAATGGAGCGTACTGCGGGGCCATCGTTCGGGGGAGCGCCATGGGGTTACGGGACGATATCCGAAGCTCGATGAGTCGACGTCACCTCAAGACCGCGCTCAGTTCCGTGACCGGGGCCGGCGCGGTCTTCTTGTCGGTCATGGCACAGGACACGCAGGGTGCGAGCCTGGTGTGGCTGGCGTCGGGCGCCGGTCTGCTGGGCGGAGTGTCGGCGGTTTCCGGTTACTTCGTCCACCGGACCCGTTCCGCGCCCTCGCCCGCGCGCGCCGCGGACGAGGATCCGCTGTACGTACCTCCGTCCAACCTCCCGAGTTCTTCGCGGTACTTCACCGGACGTAAGGACGAACTCTGGGCGATCTCGGCGGCGTTGAAGCCGCAGGAGCGCAACGGTGGCATACGCGTCGCCGTGGTCCATGGCCTCGGCGGTATCGGCAAGACCCAGCTTGCCGCCACTTTCGCGGAGAACCGGCTGGAGAGCGGCCCGTCCCTGGTGTGGTGGCTGGCCTCGTCGAGTTACGAGCGGCTCAGGAGCGAGCTGCTGGAACTGGCCGCCTGTCTGGGCATCCCGGAACACGCGTCGCAGGCCGTGGTGCTGAACCGGCTCTGGGGCCGGCTGCGGGACACCCGGGGCTGGTTGCTGGTGTACGACGACGTGCAGGACGACAGCCTGGGCCCGCTGCACGACGACCCCGAGGACCCGCGGCCGTCCCTGCTGCCCCGGGCCGGACAGGGCGAGGTCCTGATCACCACGCAGCGGCGTGAGGGCTGGGACGAGTTGCGGGCGAGGACGACGGTGATCGAGCTGCACGACCTCGGTGCCGACGACGGACTGGCCTTCCTGCGTGCCCGCACCGGCGCCACCCACCACGACGACGAGGCACTGCGTGAGCTGGGCACCCGGTTGCACTGGCTGCCTCTGTCCCTGGAACAGGCGGGCGCCTACATCGCGCAGGCCGAGATCTCGGTACGGGAGTATCTGCACCGGCTGCCCGAGGACCCCGCCGGCCGGGCCGCCGCCACGTTCCGGCTGGCCATCGAGCGGGTGACGGCGGTCGAGGAGGTGGCCGAGGACCTGATGCGGCTGTGCTGCTTCCTCGCGTCCGAGGACGTCCGGCAGGACATGCTGATGAGCAATCCGGACATGATCCCGTCGCCGCTGCGCGAGGTCATCCAGGACCGGGCGGCGCTCAACCGCGTCGCGCGGCGGCTGTCGAACTACTCCCTGCTGCGCCGCAGCGGGGACAAGGAGAGCGGCACCGTCGCGTACGGCATGCATCCGCAGGTCCAGAGGTTCGTACGGCAGCGCATGGACGAGGAGGCCCGGCTCGTCTGGTCGCAGGCCGCGGTCCGGCTGCTGGAGACCGCGTTCCCCGAGATGCCGCAGCAACTGAGGCAGCGCACCGTCTGCGAGGAACTGATGCCGCACGTCGAGGCGGTCATGGACGAGCTGGTGTGGGCGGCCTCCGAGGACGGCGACGGGGTGTACGGGGCCGCTCTCGACCCGTATGCCCTGGCCCGCCTGCTGCACCGGGTCGGCGAGTACCAGGAGCATCGCTGCGACTGGGCGGGCGCGCTCGACCTCTTCGAGCGGGAGGCGACGCTGCGTGAGCTCTACGGCCGGGACGCCGACGACCTGGGCCGTACCACCGCCCTGCTCGCCGTCGCCCGCCAGCGCTATCTGCTGGCCGACCTCGACGCCGCGGAGGAGGGCTGCCGCAGGGCCTTGGAGGAGTGCCGGGGTCACCGGGACGATCCGGCGTTCCTGCCGTTGCAGGCTCAGTGCCTGCGCCAGCTCGGCGGCATCCTGCGCGAGCAGATCAGCTTCGACGCGGCGCTGGGCGCGGTGACCCGGGCGATCGTGATCTACGAAGGCCCGGGGGCCGACTGGGAGGGCCTCGACCGCGCCGTCGCCGAGCAGGAGGCCGGCATGATCCACCGGAACGCCGGTCAACTGACCCAGGCGCTCGAACGGTACGCGCGTGCCGAGGACCGGATTCCGCAGAACGGCAGCGAGGAGCCCCGCGAGCACACGGTCTTCCGCGCGATGCTGCGCCGCGACGTGGGCATCGTCGCCCAGGACCGCGGCGACCTCGACACCGCGGAACTACAGCTGGACGAGGCGCTGACGGTGTTTCGCACCCTGCGTGGGCCCGACGACTTCGAGACCTCCCAGGTCGCCAAGTTCCTGGCCGATGTGCGCCGGCGCCAGGGCGAGGAACTGCGCGAGCGTGCGCGTGCGTCCCGCCGTCCCCTGCGGCGCAGCCGCCTCAACCGGCAGGCGCGCGCCAAGCTGGACTCGGCTCAGGCACTGCTGACCCCGGTGGTCGAACTGCACCGCAAGCGCCGCGACACCGAGCGGCACAAGTACGCGGCCTGCCTCAACAAGCTGGGCTCCCTGCAGCACGCCCAGGGCCGGACCGCCGAGGCGCTCCAGACCCTCCAGGAGGCCGAGAAGATCTACGCCGACAAGTACGGCGCCGACCACCACTACCGCGCCAAGACCCTCTCGCGGCTCGGCGCCGTCCTCATCACCACCGGCACCACACTGGCCCTGAGCACCGACGACCAGGTCGACGCCGAACGTGCCCTGCGCCTCGCCGAGGGCATCTTCCGCACCCGGCTCGGCGAGAACCACCCGTCCCTCGTCGCCGTCTACGAACGTCTGGCCCTGTGCACCGCCGACGAGAACCAGGCGGCCGAGCACCGCGCCCGGGCCCGTCGCATCAAGGCCGCGCTGGACGGTGAGAGCCCGCCGTCCCCGTCGCAGACACCGGAGCCCCTGCCCGCCCCGTCCTGACCGCGCCCCCACGTGAATTCGTGCACAAGCGGCCCCCTACGATGGGTCCCGTGCCAAACGTGACCCGCGCCGACGCCGTAGCCGCCGTGCGCAACCCGCTCGCCTTCATCGCCGCACGCTGGACCCCGCATCCCCGGACGGTTCAGCGGGCGGCCCTCGCCGCGCTCGTCATGTCGGTGGTCATCGTGGTGACCGGCGGCGCGGTGCGGCTGACCGGCTCGGGCCTCGGCTGTCCGACCTGGCCCAAGTGCACCGCCGACTCGCTGACCACCACCAGCGAGATGGGCCTGCACGGCGTCATCGAGTTCGGCAACCGCATGCTGACGTATGCGCTGTGCGCGGCCGTCGGCTGGGCGATCATCGCCGTGCGTTCCGAGAAGCCGTACCGGCGCAGCCTGACCCGGCTGGGCTGGGCGCAGTTCTGGGTCGTGATGGGCAACGCGGTGCTCGGCGGCATCGTGGTGCTGGTCGGCCTCAACCCGTACACGGTCGCCGCCCACTTCCTGCTGTCCTCGGCCCTGATCGCGATCGCCACCGTGATGTGGCAGCGCACGCGGGAGGGCGACGGGGTGCCGCGTCCGCTGGTCGGCAAGGTGGTGCAGCAGCTGGTGTGGGTCCTGGTGGGCGTCACCGTGCTGCTGATCGCCGTCGGCACGGTGGTCACCGGCACGGGTCCGCACGCGGGCGACTCCAGCGACGTGCCGCGCATGGCTCTGCCGATGGGCATGGGCTGGGAGGACGTCAGCAAGCTGCACGCCGTCCTGGCCTGGATCGTGGTGACGCTGACCTTCGCCCTGTGGTTCGTGCTCAAGGCGGTCGACGCCCCCAAGGGCCCGCTGGCCCGCACCCGCGAGCTGTTCCTGATCCTGCTCGCCCAGGGCGCCATCGGCTACGTCCAGTACTTCACGGACCTCCCCGAGATCCTGGTCGGCGCCCACATGTTCGGCTCGTGCCTGGTGTGGATCGGGACGCTGAGGGTGCTGCTGGCGCTGCGGGAACGCCCCGAGGACGTCGTGGATGTGCCGGGCCCGGCGGCCGAGGCGGCCCTGACCAGGGCCTGACGCTCACCTCGTCCGTCCGCTCACTCCAGCCCGTACACCCGCCGCGCGTTCCCGGCCGCGATCAGCCCGGCCACCCGCTGCGCGTCGGCCAGCGACCACGCCCCCTCGGCCACCCAGCCGCCGAGCACCCGCCCGAGCGCCTCACGGAACAGCCGCGCCCCCACGACATGCAGCTCCGGCAGCCCCTGGGCCCCGCTGGAGAAGAGGATCTTGCCGAAGGGGGCCAGTTCGAGGATCTCGGCGAGGACGGTGGCCGCGCGGGCGCCGGTGCGGACCAGGGCGGCGCCCGAGTCGGCGTAGACGTGCGGGAAGACGCCGGCGAGGTGGGCGGCGTGCCGGTGGTAGGGGTAGCTGTGCAGCAGGACGAGGTCCGTGCCCAGGCCCGCGGTGGCCCGTACGAAGTCGGTGAGCAGGACGGGGTCGGTGCGGTCGATGCGTAAGCCCGGTTCGCCGAGCCCGGCATGCAGTTGAAGGGGCAGCCCCGACGCCACCGCGATCCACAGCAGGTGCCGCAGCAGCACCGGGTCGCTCAACTCCCCGCCGACCCGCCGCCCCGCCAGCCAGCGCCCCGCCGCGCCGCGCACCTCCCCCGGCCCCGGCGGTTCGGGCGCCAGCGCCAGCCCGTGCCGCACGCCCGCCACGGACGTGAAGGCGACGGCGCTCCCGGCTGCCCCGTGCACCGATTCGGCGAGGTTGGCGAGGAACGACTCCACCGTGCCGGATGTGTCGGCGACCTGTTCGGCGAGCAGCTCCAGCCGTACGATCTCGCGCGCCTCGGCGGATGCGGCGGACGCCAGCTCGCCCGGGCCGGTGAGGTCGCCGGGCAGCCCGGCGTCGATCAGATACGTCGTGATGCCGCTGCCGCGCAGCAGCCTGCGGCCCGATTCCAGTACGCCGAGTTCACGGCGCCGGGCGAGATAGCGGGCGGGCGGACAGTGCGGCTCCAGGCCGAGCAGCGGGGGGCACCAACGCCGTACGGCGAACCCGGTCTGGGTGTCGAAGAGGGTGGTGCCGGGCGCGGGCGGGCCCTCGGTGCGGGCCAGCTGCGCCTCGAAGGTGCCAAGGCCCAGCTCTGTCCGCAGGACGCCATGGCAGTACTGGTCCACAAGGGACGGCGTCTCGATCATCCGGGCTCCCCGTTGCTGGACCGTGTCCTTCTACGGTCCTAACGGGTGAGCCCGCGTTCAGGTGTTGCTCGCACACACCCCGAGCGAACGACCGACTGATGTCAGCCTCGGGACCCGCCGATCTGAATGCCCGCCATCCGCTTCCACTCGTACGTCCCCGTCGTCACCTTCGCCGCGAACTCCCCGTCGAAGTCCTCGTGGACCGTGATCCCGGACTTCTCCACCGCCTTCTGGGCGATCTCGTACGAGGGGGCCACCAGGTCGCCCCAGCCGCCGTCCGCGCCGACGAGGACGATGCGGGCGCCGCGCTCGCCGATGTAGGCGACCTGCCCCTCGGCGCCGCCGTGAGCCTTGGAGAAGGTGCTGATCTGCTGGGCGAGCCGGGCCACCTTGCGCTCGGCCTTCGCGTCAACCTGCTGCGTGTCTGCCATGGCCAGGATGCTACTCACGGGTAGATCAGCTGGCGAGACCAGGGGCGTGTGATGCGCACGTCAGCGCAGGAACGGGTCCACCGCGACGGCGACGAAGAGGATCGACACATAGGTGATCGACCAGTGGAACAGCCGCATCTCCTTGAGCTTCGCGCCCGTCACCTCGGCCTTGGCACGGCTTTGCAGACCGTGCGCCTCATAGAGCCAGAAGCCGCCGGCCAGCAGCGCGACCAGCGTGTAGAACCAGCCCGTGTAGCCGAGCGGGGTCAGCAGCAGGGACACCGCGACCATCACCCAGCTGTAGAGGACGATCTGCTTGGCGACCACCTTGTTGCTGGCGACGACCGGCAGCATCGGCACGCCCACGCGCGCGTAGTCCTCTTTCACCTTCATGGACAGCGGCCAGTAGTGCGGCGGCGTCCAGAAGAACATGACGAGGAAGAGGATGATCGGCGCCCACGACATGGAGTTCGTGACGGCCGACCAGCCGATGAGGACCGGCAGGCAGCCGGCGATGCCGCCCCACACGATGTTCTGCGAGGTACGGCGCTTGAGGATCATCGTGTAGACGACGACGTAGAAGAGGAGCGCGCCCAGCGACAGCCAGGCGGACAGCCAGTTGACGGCCAGGCCGAAGAGCAGGGTCGAGACGATGGCCAGGGTGATGCCGAAGGCCAGGCACTCGCGCGGGCTGACCATGCCGGTGACGAGGGGGCGCTGCGAGGTGCGGTCCATGAGCGCGTCGATGTCACGGTCGATGTACATGTTCAGCGCGTTGGCGCCGCCCGCGGAGAGATAGCCGCCGACGCACGTGAGCAGGACCAGCTTCATGTCCGGAACGCCCTGCTCGGCGAGGAACATCACCGGAACGGTGGTGATCAGCAGCAGCTCGATGATCCGCGGCTTGGTCAACGCCACGAACGCCTTGACCCGGGCCCCTACCGGCCGCCGGCTCGGGCTCTGGCTCGCCCCGATAACCCCCGCAGGACGGGATTCAACGGCCGTCACGCACACCCCTGACAGAGACATCCCAGCAAGCCTCAACCGTGTGAAGTCCCGGTAAAGGCTCGCGCGTACCACGCCACTGTAGACGTTGCCCAGACCCGGACATTCGCGGGGGTGGGGTCGTGTTGAGCGGCGCCTGTGGACGAGCCCCCGGGCACTCGATTGAGCACTCTTACGAGCGGCTCCGTATTCAGATGCCGAACACGAAACGGACCGGTCGGGAGGCGGATCCGGGGCTGCCCCGGCAGTCTGGAATGACTCGAAAAAACGCGCGTACCGGCGGGGGTAGGCTCGACAACGGCCGGGGCGTGCAGAGCACCGGCAATCGACGTGCATGACATGCACCGGCATGGCGACATGCGTGACGTTCCGACATGCGTGACATGTGGAGAGGAGCCCTGACCCAGGGTGAGCACCAAGCCGACCACCACAGACCTCGAGTGGACCGAGCTGGACCAGCGGGCCGTCGACACCGCCCGCGTCCTGGCCGCCGATGCCGTACAGAAGGTCGGCAACGGCCATCCCGGTACGGCGATGAGCCTGGCGCCCGCCGCCTACACCCTCTTCCAGAAGGTGATGCGGCACGACCCGGCGGACGCCGACTGGACCGGACGCGACCGTTTCGTGCTGTCCGCCGGGCACTCGTCCCTGACCCTCTACACCCAGCTGTACCTGGCCGGCTTCGGCCTGGAGCTGGACGATCTGAAGGCCTTCAGGACGTGGGGTTCAAAGACCCCGGGCCACCCGGAGTACGGCCACACCACCGGCGTGGAGACCACCACCGGCCCGCTCGGCCAGGGTGTCGCCAACGCGGTGGGCATGGCGATGGCCGCCCGCTACGAGCGCGGTCTGTTCGACCCGGAGGCCGCCCCCGGCACCTCCCCGTTCGACCACTTCGTCTACGCCATCGCCGGTGACGGCTGCCTCCAGGAGGGCATCTCCGCCGAGGCCTCCTCCATGGCCGGTCACCAGCAGCTCGGCAACCTGATCCTGCTGTGGGACGACAACCACATCTCGATCGAGGGCGACACCGAGACCGCTGTCTCCGAGGACACCGTCAAGCGGTACGAGGCGTACGGCTGGCATGTGCAGCGCGTCGCCCCGAAGCCGGACGGCGACCTCGACCCGCACGCCGTCTACAACGCCATCGAGGCCGCGAAACAGGTGACGGACAAGCCGTCCTTCATCGCGATGCGCTCGATCATCGCCTGGCCCGCCCCGAACGCGCAGAACACCGAGGCCGCGCACGGCTCGGCGCTCGGCGACGACGAGGTGGCCGCCACCAAGCGCGTCCTCGGCTTCGACCCCGAGCAGTCCTTCGAGGTCTCGGACGAGGTCCTGGGCCACACCCGCGCACTGGGCGAGCGCGGCCGGCAGGCCAAGGCGGAGTGGGAGAAGTCCTTCCAGGAGTGGCGCAACAACAATCCGGAGCGCGCCGCCGAGTTCGACCGCGTCAGCAAGGGCGAACTGCCGACCGGCTGGGAGGAGAAGATCCCGGTCTTCGAGGCGGGCAAGGGCGTCGCCACGCGCGCCGCGTCCGGCAAGATCCTCCAGGCGCTCGGCGCGGTCATCCCCGAACTGTGGGGCGGCTCGGCCGACCTGGCCGGCTCCAACAACACGACGATCGACAAGACGTCGTCGTTCCTCCCGGCGGACAACCCGCTCCCGGAGGCCGACCCGTACGGCCGGACCATCCACTTCGGCATCCGCGAGCACTCCATGGCCGCGGAGATGAACGGCATCGCGCTGCACGGCAACACCCGTATCTACGGCGGCACGTTCCTCGTCTTCTCCGACTACATGCGCAACGCCGTCCGTCTGTCGGCGCTGATGCACCTGCCGGTGACGTACGTCTGGACGCACGACTCCATCGGTCTCGGCGAGGACGGCCCGACGCACCAGCCGGTCGAGCACCTCGCCTCGCTGCGCGCCATCCCCGGCCTGAACGTCGTGCGGCCGGCCGACGCCAACGAGACCGCCATCGCCTGGCGCGAGATCCTCAAGCGCTACACCAAGGTCTTCGGCAAGGGCGCCCCGCACGGTCTGGCGCTGACCCGTCAGGGCGTGCCGACGTACGAGCACAACGAGGATGCCGCGCGCGGTGGTTACGTGATGTTCGAGGCGTCCACGGGCACGCCGGAGGTCATCCTGATCGCGACGGGCTCCGAGGTGCACGTCGCCGTCGGGGCGCGCGAGCAGCTGGAGGCCGACGGGGTGCCGACTCGGGTCGTGTCCATGCCGTCGGTGGAGTGGTTCGAGGAGCAGGACCAGGGGTACCGGGACAGCGTCCTGCCGCCTTCCGTGAAGGCACGCGTGGCGGTCGAGGCCGGTATCGGTCTCACCTGGCACAAGTACGTGGGGGACGCCGGTCGCATCGTTTCCCTGGAGCACTTCGGTGCTTCGGCCGACGGCAAGGTCCTCTTCCGCGAGTTCGGGTTCACTGCCGAGAACGTGGCCGCCGTCGCGCGGGAATCGATCGCCGCAGCCCAGCGCTGACGCTCACATACGACACGTAGGAGATGCATTTTCCATGACAGACGCACTGAAGCGCCTCTCCGATGAAGGCGTCGCGATCTGGCTGGACGACCTGTCGCGCAAGCGGATCACGTCCGGCAACCTCGCCGAACTGATCGACGAGCAGCACGTCGTGGGCGTCACCACCAACCCGACCATCTTCCAGAAGGCGATCAGCAGCGGCGACGGCTACGAGCAGCAGCTCGAGGACCTCGCCGCCCGCAAGGTCACCGTCGAAGAGGCCGTCCGCATGATCACCACGGCGGACGTCCGCGACGCCACCGACATCCTGCGCCCGGTGTACGACGCCACCGGCGGCCAGGACGGCCGGGTCTCCATCGAGGTCGACCCGCGACTGGCGCACAACACCAAGGCGACGATCGCCGAGGCCAAGCAGCTGGCCTGGCTGGTGGACCGCCCGAACACGCTGATCAAGATCCCGGCGACCAAGGCGGGCCTGCCGGCGATCACCGAGGTGATCGGCAACGGCATCAGCGTCAACGTCACGCTGATCTTC
Source organism: Streptomyces sp. 4N124 (assembly GCF_052245395.1). Classification (NCBI taxonomy): domain Bacteria; kingdom Bacillati; phylum Actinomycetota; class Actinomycetes; order Kitasatosporales; family Streptomycetaceae; genus Streptomyces; species Streptomyces sp. 4N124. The sequence continues at coordinate 13,748 of NZ_JBQQBS010000063.1, read as the reverse complement.
TCGCTGGAGCGCTACCGCGAGGTCATGGACGCCTACCAGGCGGGCCTGGAGAAGGCCAAGGCCAAGGGCCTGGACCTCTCCCTGATCCACTCGGTGGCCTCCTTCTTCGTGTCCCGCGTGGACACCGAGATCGACAAGCGGCTCGACGCCCTCGGCACCGACGAGGCCAAGGCGCTGCGCGGCAAGTCCGCCGTCGCCAACGCGCGTCTCGCCTACCAGGCGTACGAGGAGGTCTTCTCCACGGACCGCTGGAGCGCGCTGGAGAACGCGGGCGCCAACAAGCAGCGTCCGCTGTGGGCCTCGACCGGCGTGAAGGACCCGGCGTACAAGCCGACCCTGTACGTCGACGACCTGGTCGCCCCGAACACGGTGAACACCATGCCGGAGGCCACGCTTCAGGCCACCGAGGAGCACGGCGACATCACCGGCAACACCATCGCCGGGACCTACGAGCAGGCCCGCGCCGACCTCGACGCGGTCGAGGCGCTCGGGATCTCGTACGACGACGTGGTCCAGGTGCTGGAGGACGAGGGCGTCGACAAGTTCGAGGCGTCCTGGAACGACCTGCTCAAGTCGACCGAGGCGGTCCTCGATCGCCTCGCCCCCTCGGAGGGCTGACACCTTGACCCCTCTCTCCGGTTCCGGAGCGAATCCGCTTCGTGACCCCGCCGACCGACGGCTCCCGCGTATCGCGGGGCCGTCGGGCCTGGTCATCTTTGGCGTCACGGGCGATTTGTCCCGGAAGAAGCTGATGCCCGCGGTGTACGACCTCGCCAACCGGGGGCTGCTTCCGCCGGGCTTCTCCCTGGTCGGCTTCGCGCGCCGCGAGTGGAAGAACGAGGACTTCGCGCAGGAGGTCCACGACGCCGTCAAGGAGCACGCCCGTACGCCGTTCCGTGAGGAGGTCTGGCAGCAGCTCATCCAGGGGATGCGCTTCGTCCAGGGCACCTTCGACGACGACGAGGCGTTCGAGCGGCTGCGCGCCACCATCGAGGAGCTGGACAAGGCCCAGGGCACGGGCGGCAACTTCGCCTTCTATCTGTCGGTGCCGCCGCGTTCCTTCCCGGTGGTCATCCAGCAGCTGAAGAAGCACGGCCTGGCCGACCAGACGAGCGGTTCCTGGCGGCGTGCGGTCATCGAGAAGCCGTTCGGCCACGACCTGAAGTCGGCCGAGGAACTCAACTCGACCGTCGAGGAGGTCTTCGCCCCGGACCAGGTCTTCCGGATCGACCACTACCTGGGCAAGGAGACCGTCCAGAACATCCTGGCGCTGCGCTTCGCCAACACGATGTTCGAGCCGATCTGGAACCGGTCCTTCGTCGACCACGTCCAGATCACGATGGCCGAGGACATCGGCATCGGGGGGCGAGCCGGTTACTACGACGGCATCGGCGCCGCCCGTGACGTCATCCAGAACCACCTCCTCCAGCTGATGGCGCTAACCGCAATGGAGGAGCCCGCCTCCTTCGACGCGGACGCGCTGGCCGCCGAGAAGACCAAGGTGCTCGGCGCGGTGCGGCTGCCGAAGGACCTGGGCCGGGACACCGTCCGCGGACAGTACGCGGCGGGCTGGCAGGGCGGCGAGAAGGCGGTCGGGTACCTCCAGGAGGAGGGCATCGACCCGCACTCCAAGACCGACACCTACGCCGCGATCAAGCTGGAGATCGACAACCGCCGCTGGGCGGGCGTCCCCTTCTATCTGCGCACCGGCAAGCGGCTCGGCCGCCGCGTCACCGAGATCGCGGTCGTCTTCCAGCGCGCGCCCCACTCCCCCTTCGACCACACGGCGACGGAGGAGCTGGGCAAGAACGCGATCGTCATCCGTGTCCAGCCCGACGAGGGCGTCACCGTCCGCTTCGGCTCCAAGGTGCCCGGCACCTCGATGGAGATCCGGGACGTCTCCATGGACTTCGCGTACGGCGAGTCCTTCACGGAGTCGAGCCCGGAGGCGTACGAGCGGCTGATCCTGGACGTCCTGCTCGGCGACTCCAACCTCTTCCCGCGCACCGAGGAGGTCGAGCTGTCCTGGGAGATCCTCGACCCGATCGAGGAGTACTGGGACCGCAACGGCAGGCCCGCGCAGTACCCGGCCGGAACGTGGGGCCCCGTCGAGGCGGACGACATGCTCGAACGAGACGGACGGAGCTGGCGCCGGCCATGAAGATAGACCTCACGGACACCACGGCCAGCAAGATCAACAAGGCGCTCGTCCAGGGCCGCCGCGCCATCGGCACACCCGCCGTCGGCATGGTCCTCACCCTGGTCATCGTCACCGACGAGGAGAACGCCTACGACGCCCTGAAGGCCGCCAACGACGCGTCGCACGAGCACCCTTCGCGCACGCTGGTCGTCATCAAGCGCGTCTCCCGCTCCCCGCGCGACCGTACGGCCTCCCGCCTGGACGCCGAAGTGCGGGTGGGCGCGGACGCCGGCACCGGCGAGACGGTGGTGCTGCGGCTCTACGGCGAAGTGGTGGGCCACGCCCAGTCCGTCGTCCTGCCGCTGCTGCTGCCGGACGCCCCGGTGGTGGTGTGGTGGCCGGTCAACGCACCGCTCGACCCGGCCCACGACCCGCTGGGCGCCCTGGCGCAGCGCCGGGTCACCGACACCTACGCCGCCGAGCAGCCCGTACGGGAACTCAGCGCCCGCGCCGACACCTACGCCCCCGGCGACACGGACCTGTCGTGGACCCGCATCACGCCCTGGCGCTCGATGCTGGCCGCGGCCCTGGACCAGGTCGTCTGCGAGGTGAAGGCCGTCGAGGTGGAGGGCGAGGAGTTCAACCCGAGCTGTGAGCTGCTGGCCATGTGGCTCGCGGACCGGCTGGACGTCCCCGTGAAGCGGTCGCTGTCGTCGGGCCCCGGTCTGACGGCGGTCCGTATGGACACCAACTGCGGCCCGATCGTGCTCGACCGGGCGGACGGCTCCCTGGCGACCCTGTCCATCGAGGGCCAGCCGGACCGTGCGGTGGCACTGAAGCGGCGGGAGACGGCCGAGCTGATCGCTGAGGAGCTGCGGCGGCTCGACCCGGACGACACGTATGCGTCAGCGCTCAGGTTCGGGGTGGAGCGGCTGAACGCGGCGCCCACGTCGGCGGTTCGGGGAGCCGAGGCCGCGGTGGCCAAGGCGGAGCAGGCCGTCGCCCTGGCCGAGGCCGCCGTGGCCAAGGCCGAGGAACCGCCGGCCGAGGAGTCCCCGGCCAAAGGAGAAGCTCCGGCCAAAGGAGAAGCGGTCCGCACTCCCGTCGAGTCGGCTGCCAAGGCTCCCGCGAAAGACGCGGCGGCGGAGGCACCGGTGAAGAAGGCGGCAGCGAAGTGAGCACCCCGCAACTGGTCGTGCACCGCGACAAGGAACTGATGGCGCAGGCCGCCGCGGCCCGGCTGATCACGAAGATCGTGGACGCCCAGGCCTCGCGCGGCTCCGCGTCGGTGGTGCTCACCGGTGGCCGCAACGGCAACGGCCTGCTGGCCGCGCTGTCCGCCGCCCCGGCCCGGGACGCCGTCGACTGGGGCCGGCTCGACCTGTGGTGGGGCGACGAGCGGTTCCTGCCCGAGGGCGACCCCGAGCGCAATGTCACGCAGGCCCGCGAGGCCCTGCTGGACGCGGTTCCGCTCGACCCGAAGCGGGTGCACGCGATGCCCGCCTCGGACGGACCGCACGGCGCCGACGCGGAGGCGGCGGCCGCCGCCTACGCCGAGGAACTGGCCCGTGCCGCGGGCCCGGAGAACCACGGCGCCGTGCCCACGTTCGACGTCCTGATGCTGGGCGTCGGCCCGGACACCCACGTGGCCTCCCTCTTCCCGGAACTGCCCGCCGTACGGGAGACCGAGCGCACGGTGGTCGGCGTCCACGGCGCCCCCAAGCCCCCGCCCACCCGGGTCACCCTCACGCTCCCCGCGATCCGAGCGGCCCGCGAGGTGTGGCTGCTGGCGGCCGGCGAGGACAAGGCGAACGCCGCGGCGATCGCCCTGTCCGGCGCGGGCGAGGTCCAGGCCCCGGCGGCGGGTGCCTACGGCAGGCAGCGCACCCTGTGGCTACTGGACGCCGCGGCGGCGTCCCAGCTGCCGCGGTCGCTGTATCCGCCGGCTTCGCCGTAACGGCCGTACCTCTCAAAGAAGTCGACGCCGGGCCCCGCCATCGTGGCGGGGCCCGGCGTCGTCGTACAGAGGGTGCTGTCCTGTCGGATCAGAACTCGAAGTCCCGCCACTCCTCCGGTGTTTCGCCGATCTGCTTCAGGAGACCGGTGAAGGCCGCCGCGTCGAAGAGCACCCCGTTGTAGTCCGTCGGAATGCGCACGTCGTTGACGACGGCGGTAGGCGTGCCCGGACCCTCGGGCTCCTTCTTGCCGCCCGCGCGCTCGTAGGCCTTCTCGGAGGCGGTCACGAAGGCGCGGTACTTCATGCTCTTGACGGCGGAATCGAAGGCCGGACCGCGCAGTCCGTCGACCTGGCCGGCCAGTTCGAGCAGATAGGCGTCGGTGAAGCCGTCGACGGCCTCCTCGGGCTGGTTGGCGTAGAGCACCTCGTGATACTCGGCGAACTTGCCTGCCTCCAAGGCGGCCCGCAATGCGTTGACCGCCTTCTTCGAGCCGCTGCCACCGACCCGGTCGTCGAGGAACGAGGCCAGGGTGTACTCGGTGGCCGCGTCCCGCGCCAGCGTGGCCTTCCGCAACTCCGGGCCGCCACCGGTGGTTTCGAACTCCTCGCAGACCGGGCAGCGCGGATCCTCGTACAGATGGACCGTCACGACGGCCGAAGGGTCCCCGACCACGACGGTCGTGCCGTCGGCGGCCAGCTTCTCCGGCACCTCGTCCAGGCTGCCGTAGGGCGCCTGTCGACCGCACGCCGTGAGCGACATCCCCAGCACGATCACGGTCGCCGCCACGGCGGTGGCCGCACGTCTCTTCCCCACCCTTTGCCTCCCCTGAGTCAGCGAGAGACTAGGGCACTCGAACGGGAATCGCACAAAGTTACTTGACCGACCCCGCCATCACCCCCTGCACGAAGTGCCGCTGGAACGCGAAGAACACCACGACCGGCACGATCAGCGACACAAAGGCGCCCGGTGCCAGTACGTCGATGTTGCTGCCGAACTGCCGTATCTGGGACTGGAGTTCCACCGTGAGCGGCTGGGAGGCGCTGTCGGCGAAGAGCAGGGCCACCAGCATGTCGTTCCAGACCCAGAGGAACTGAAAGATGGCAAGGCTGGCGACGGCCGGGCGGCCCACCGGCAGGACGAGGCGGATGAAGATGCGCCACTCGCTGCCGCCGTCCATCCGTGCCGCCTCCAGCATCTCCTTCGGTATCTCGGCGAAGTAGTTGCGCAGCAGGAACACGGCGAACGGCAGCCCGTAGGCCACGTGGAAGAGCACCACGCCCGGGATCGTGCCGAACAGGCCCAGCTGGCCGAAGAGTTTGGCCACCGGCAGCAGGCCGATCTGCACCGGCACCACCAACAGCGCGACCACCAGCAGGAAGAGCGGCTCGCGGCCGGGGAAGTCCAGCCAGGCGAAGGCGTATCCGGCGAGTGCCGCGACGACGACGACCAGGGTCGTGGTCGGGACCGAGATCAGTACCGTGTTCCAGAACGCCTGTGTGATCCCGGCGTTCTCCAGCAGCGCGGAGTAGTTGTCGAAGGACAACTGGCCTGGGCTGGTGAACACCGTCCACCAGCCGCCCGTCGCCGTGTCCTCGGCGGACCGCAGCGACGACAGGAAGAGCCCGGCCAGCGGGGTGAGCCAGATCAGGCCCAGCACCACGAGGAAGGCCTGGACCAGGCTGTTGCCCAGGCCTCGTCGGACGGCGTTCATCGCTGACTCCTTCGGAAACGGCGGACGTTGAAGACCATCGCGGGGATCACCAGGAGGAGAAGCAGGACGCCGAGCGCGCTGCCGAGTCCCTGGTCGTTGCCTCCGCCGAAGGACACCAGCCACATCTGCGTCGCCAGGACGGTCGCGTCCTCCTGCACGGGTCCGGGCGCGATGATGTAGACGAGGTCGAAGACCTTCATCACGTTGATCACCAGGGTCACGAACACCACGGTCAGCACCGGTGCGAGCAGCGGCACGGTGATCTTCCGGAAGATCTGCCACTCGTTCGCGCCGTCCATCCGGGCCGCTTCCAGCGAGTCCCGGGGCAGCGTCGACAGTCCCGCGCCGATCAGCACCATCGCGAAGCCGGTCCAGATCCACAGGTACGCCCCGATGATCGCGGGCGTCACGAGCGCGGGCCCCAGCCAGGAGACGCCGTCGTAGGGCGGGGCGAAGTTCGAGGCGGGCAGTTTCACGGTGTACGAGCCCTCGCGCAGCCCCTCGAAGCGGAAGGAGCCGTCGGACGCGGTGGTCGTCGTACCGACCGTCTTCCCGTCGCGCACCGCCTCGACCGTCATCTCCGGCAGCCCGCTCTCCCGCCGGTCGACGCGCCCCTGTTCCCCTCCCCCGCCGGGCGTGAAGTCCAGATACACGACTCCGCGCAGCTCACCGGTGCCGGCCTTGCGTTCGGCCGCCGCGTACGCGGGCTCAGCGTCGTCCGGCACATCGCCGGGCAGCACGCCGACCAGGCCGAGCGCCACCGTGTCTCCGGGCGAGGCGTCCGCGGTCGTCCGGTACGCCCCGTCCGCCTCCTTGGTCATCCCCTGGTCGTCGCGCGCCCGGGCCGTCGGATACGACGAAGTGCCCTGGAAGGCGTCGTGGACGCCGACGACCGCGGCGTTCAGCACGCCCTTGTCGGGGTCCTCGTCGTAGGCGAGCCGGAAGATGATGCCGGCGGCGAGGAAGGACACCGCCATCGGCATGAACAGCAGCAGTTTGAACGCCGTCGCCCAGCGGACCTTCTCCACCAGGACGGCCAGGATCAGCCCCAGCCCGGTCAGCAGCGTCGGCGCCACGACGACCCAGATCGCGGTGTTGCGTACGGCCTTGAGGGTCGCCGGGGCGCGGAACATCTCGGTGTAGTTGTCGCCGCCGACGAACTGTGTGCCGGACGCGTCGAAGAAGCTGCGGCCGACGGAGAACAGCACCGGGTAGACGACGAGGGCGCCGAGCAGGAGCAGGGCGGGGAAGACGAACAGCAGGGCGACGATCCGCCCCCGCCGCCGCGAGCGCCGGCCACGTCCGGCACCGGCGGCGACCGGGGGGCTCGCCTCTTTCACGAGGGTTGCGGTCATGGCGGTCAGTTCCCGTACGCCTTGGCCGCCGCCTTCTCCAGCTCGGCCGCGGTCGCCTTCGGGTCCGAGGGGTCGCGCAGGAAGTCCTGGAGGATCTTCCACTCGCCGGCGCCCTTGGTGCCGCCGAACGCCGCCGGCGCCTGGTCGGACATGTCGAAGCGGACCGAATCGCCCGCGCCGACCAGGGACTTGGCGGTCGCCCGGGTGACAGCGTCGCCGTAGGAGGCGGGGTCGAGCCCCTTGTTCGGGGACAGGAAGCCGCCCGCCTCGGCCCACACCGCCGCCGCTTCGGGGGTCGCGAGGTACTCCAGGAGCTTCATGCCGGCCTCGGCGTTCTTGCCGTCCTTGAGGACGACGGCCGCGTCGCCGCCGCTGACGACGGGCGCGGTGCCTCCTTCGACCGCGGGGAACGGGAAGAAGTTCGCGTCCTCGCCGATGCTCTTGCCGAACTGGTCCTTGGCCACCCCGGCGACGAAGTCGCCCTCGTAGACCATCCCTGCCTCGGGCTTCGGCCCGAACACCTTCTCCACCGAGCCCGGGAAGTCGGTGTTGAGGGCCCCCTTCTGCCCGCCCGCGACCAGCTGCTTGTCCTTGAACAGCGTGCCGAGCGTGGTGAGCGCCTCGACCACACTGGCGTCCGTCCACTTCAGTTCGTGGGCGGCCAGGGCGTCGTACTTCTCGGGTCCGGCCTGGGAGAGGTAGACGTTCTCAAACCAGTCGGTGAGCGTCCAGCCGTCCTGTCCGGCGACCGAGAACGCGGCAAGACCGGAGTCGGAGACGGTCTGCCCGGCCTTCAGCATCTCGTCGTACGACTTCGGCGGCTCGACGCCGGCCTGCGTGAGGGCGTCGGGGCTGTACCAGACGGTCGACTTGTGGGCGGCCTTGAAGTACAGGCCGTAGAGCGTGCCGTCGACGCTGCCGTACGTCTTCCAGACTTCGGCGTAGTTGGCGCCGACGGACTGCTGGGCGGGCTTGGACAGCGGCTTGAGCCAGCCCTCCTTCGCGAACTGCTGGAGCACGCCGACCTGCGGGACCATCACGACATCGGGGGCGTTGCCGCCCTCGATCTTGCTGCCGACGACGGTGGAGACGTTGTCCCCGGTGGACACGAACTGGGTCTTCGCGCCGGTCTTCGCACCGAAGGCGTCGAGCACCTTCTGGAAGTTCTCCTGCTCACTGCCGGACCAGACACCGGCCACGGTGACCGTCTGGCCACCGAGCGCCTTGTCGCCTCCGCCCGCCGTGACCGGGCCGCCGCCACAGGCGGTGGCGCCGAGCGCCAGTACGAGGCCGATGCAGCCGGTGAGCAGGGTGGTACGTCGTCGCATCATCGTTGATGTCCCTTCAGAGGATGGGGAATTGACGGGAGGTCACTGATCCACCAGGCGGTGGTCGAGCCGGGCAGCACCCCGGCCGCCGGGCAGGGCCCGCTGGACAGCAGCGGGGTGCCGGAGACCGGCGCGGGCACGGGCGCCGTGGTGAAGTTGACGGCGCAGACCAGGTCGTCGCCGCGGACGAAGGCGAGGACGCCCGGCGGGGTGTCCAGCCAGCGCAACGTTCCCTCGCCCAACTGGGGCAGGGAGGCGCGCAGTTGGAGGCCTTCGCGGTACAGGTGCCAGAAGGAGCGGGTGTCGGCGAGGGCCCGGTCGGTGGCGTGCTCGGCGAACCACTCCGGCTGCGGCAGCCACGGCTTGGCGCCCTCCACCCCGGAGGTGAAGCCGAACGGCGACGCCTGACCCGACCAGGGCAGCGGCACCCGGCAGCCGTCACGGATGCGGGCCCGGCTGCCGGTCCGGCGGAAGATCGGGTCGGTGAGCACGTCGTCGGGCAGGTCGACGACCTCGGGCAGGCCCAGCTCCTCCCCCTGGTAGATGTACGCGGCTCCGGGCAGCGCCAGCATCAGCAGCGCGGCGGCGCGTGCGCGGGCGGCACCGAGTCCGCTGCCTTCGGTGGCCGGTTCGCCGTAGCGGGTGACGGTGCGGACCTGGTCGTGGTTGTTGAGGACCCAGGTGACCGTCGAACCCGTGCCGGCTATGTCCTGCATCGCCTCGGAGATGACCTTGCGGAAGGCGCCGTCCTCCCACGGGGCGCTGAGCAGGTCGAAGAAGAAGGCCTGGTGGAGCTCGTCGGAGCGGACGTACTCGGCGTGCTCACGGGCCGTCGGGACGGACACCTCGCCGACCAGCAGCCGCTCGCGGCCGTCGCGGGCGGCGTATTCCTCGCACACGCCCCGCCAGTGCCGCCACACGTCGTGCACCTCGGGCTGGTTCCAGGCGAGCGGGTTGACCGAGTCGCGGGTGCGGGCGTCGGCCTCCGGGTCGTCCGAGTCGGGCAGCTCCGGGTGCTTGAAGAGACCGGCGGCGACGTCGATACGGAAACCGTCGATGCCCCGGTCCAGCCAGAAACGGAGGATCCGGTCGAACTCCGCGCCGATCTCGCGGTTGCGCCAGTTCCAGTCGGGCTGTTCGGGCGCGAACATGTGCAAGTACCACTGGCCGGGCCGTCCGTCCGCCTCGGTGACGCGGGTCCAGGCCGGGCCGCCGAACATGGAGTGCCAGTTGTTGGGCGGCTCGGCGCCGTCGGGTCCGCGGCCGTCGGCGAAGTGGAAGCGGGCGCGGGCCGCGCTGCCGGGTCCGGCGGCGAGTGCCTCACGGAACCACGGATGCTCGCTGGAGCAGTGGTTGGGGACGATGTCGAGCAGCACCCTGATGCCGAGTCGCCGGGCCGCCGCCATCAGCAGGTCGAACTCGGCGAGGTCACCGAAGAGCGGGTCGACATCGCAGTAGTCGGCCACGTCGTAGCCGTGGTCGTGCTGGGGCGAGGGATAGAAGGGGCTCAGCCAGATCCCGTCGACGCCGAGCTTCTTCAGATACGGCAGTCCGGCCCGGACGCCCGCGAGATCGCCGATGCCGTCACCGGTGCTGTCCAGGAAGCTGCGGACGTACACCTGGTAGATCACCGCGTCACGCCACCAGTGGTACTTACTCAACATGCATGCATGTTAGGTAGGCGTATCGCGGGGGTGTCAATGAAAGAAACAAAGGATACTGGCGAGTTGACTCACCAAATACGGACGCATTGGGGCATCCAGGCGTCAGATGAGACGACGCCGTTACCTAACAAGTAACTAGCGACTGGAGATGGCTGCCAGCTCGCGAGCCATCCGCCGCACCGCCGCCTCGGGCGTCTCACGCCCGGTCATCGCGTCCTGCACGGCCGCCTGCACCGCCAGGCTGACCTGGTCGTAGCGCGGGCTCTTGGGGCGCGGAGCGGCGGTGAGCACGCTCTCGCGCAGGATCGGCAGATAGGGAAAGCGCCGGACGAGCGCGGGATCGTCGTAGAGATCGGCACGCACCGGCGGCAGCGCGCCGCGCGTGAGGACCTGGCGCTGGACGGGCTCGCTGGTGAGGTACGCGAGCAGGCGCGCGGCCGTGTCGGGGTGCCGCGCATGGGTGTTGACGGCCAGGTTGGAGCCGCCGAGCACGCTGGCGCCCGGCCCGTCGGGACCGGGCAGGGACACGGCCCCGACCTTCCCGGCCAGCGGGGATCCCGCGGCGGAGGCGGCGGCGTAGGCGTACGGCCAGTTGCGCAGGAACAGCAGACGGCCGTCGAGGAAGGCCTGCTTGGACTCCTCCTCCTTGTAGGTCAGCGCCCGCCGCGGAATCCAGCCCTCGCGCACCCCGCGAGCGAGGAACCCGATGCCCTCGCGGGCCGCGTTCGAGTTCACGGTGACGCGTTCGCCCTCGTCGCCCAGGATCGTGCCCCCGGCCGAGTACACGGCCTCGGCCGCGTTGACGGTCAGGCCCTCGTACGGCAGGAACTGGCCGGCGTAGCCGTCGAGTCCGTACTTCGGGGCGACGGTCTTCGCGACCCGTTCCAGCTCAGCCCACGTGCGTGGCGGCGGCAGGCCCTCCCTCGCGAGGACGTCCTTGCGGTAGAGCAGCAGCCCGGCGTTGGTGACGTACGGGACGGCGTACAGCCGCCGGTCGTAGGTCGCCGTGTCGACCACCGGGGGCAGGAAGGAGCCGAGCGGGAAGCGGTCGTGTTCCAGCGGGCGGACCCAGCCGGCCGCCGCGAACTCGGAGGTCCAGGCGACGTCGATGTTGAGGACGTCGAAGCGGCCCCGGTCGCCGCCGCGCAGGTCGGTGATCATCTGCGCGCGGGTCTCGTCGGCCGAGTCCGGCAGCTCGACGAGCGTCACCTTCTCATCGGGATGGGTGCGATTCCATCCCGCCAGCAGAGGGCCGAGGTATCCGGTGAGGTCCCCGGCGGTGGCGAGGGTCAAGGGCCCTCGGTCGCCTGCGGCCGACTCGTCGGCCCGTGCACCCGAGGCCACATATCCCGTCAAGATCACGACGAGGACGAGAAGGCCCCTACCGGCGGCGTGTATCCACCGCATAGGTTCCTCCCTGTGCACCGGCGCCGGGCCCCTTCGCCCGGAGTCAGAGGCCATGTATACCTGTTAGGTATGGGCGATACTAGGGTCTGCAGCACATTACAAGGACGCGAGGAGGAGAGGGACGAGTGCGCCTGCCGCTCCTGGCACTCCTCGCGCGCGGTCCGGCCCACGGCTACGAGCTCAAGCAGGACCTTGAGCAACTGCTGGGCTCCGCGTACCCTCAGCCGAACATCGGCCAGATCTACGTCACCCTCGGCCGCCTCGAGAAGACGGGACTGATCGAGGGCGAAGAGGTCGAGCAGTCGAGCCGGCCGAACAAGAAGATCTACCACCTCACCGACGCCGGGCGCGAGGCGCTGCACGCCTGGTACGAGGAGACGGCGGACGAGCCCCGGGTGCGGGACGAGTTCTTCATGAAGCTCGTGCTCGCCCCGCAGACCGGTCTGGCCGACCAGATCGCGCTGATCAACAAACAGCGGCGCCAGTATCTGAACACCATGCGCAGCCTGTCGAAGCTGGCCGCCACCGAGGACCGGGACAACCGTGTCGCCCACCTGTTGATCGAGGGCGCGATGCTGCATCTGCAGGCCGACCTCGACTGGTTGGAGCGCTGCCAGGAGGAACTGGAGGAGTCGGAGTGAGCGAGAGCCCCACTCCTCTGCTGCGCGCCGAGGGCCTGGTCAAGACGCACCACGGCGAGGGTGCCCCGGCACATGCCGTGCGCGGGGTCGATCTGTGCGTGACACGGGGCGAGTTCGTGGCCGTCACCGGCCCGTCCGGCGCCGGCAAGTCGACGCTGCTGCATCTGCTCGGGGGGCTGCAACGGCCGGACGGCGGCAGCATCTGGCTGGACGGCGAGTGCGCGGACTCCTACACCGAGGCGCGCTGGGCCGTGGAGCGCCGCCGGCGCATCGGGATCGTCTTCCAGTTCTTCAATCTGGTCTCCAACCTCTCCGTCGCGGACAACGTCGAGCTGCCCGCCCTCCTCGCCGGGGTGCCGCCGAAGCGTGCGCGCGCCGAGCGGGAGGCGCTGCTGGACGAGCTGGGTCTGGCCGGCAAGGAGCGCAGCATGCCGGGCGAGCTGTCCGGCGGTGAGCAGCAGCGGGTCGCGCTGGCCCGCGCCCTGGTCAACCACCCGCCGCTGCTGCTGGCCGACGAACCCGCGGGCAGCCTGGACAGCCGGGGCACCCGCGAGGTCATGCGGCTGCTCTCCCGATTCCACCAGCGCGGCCAGACGATCGTGCTGGTCACCCACGACGCCCGGCTGGCCAGCGCCGCGGACCGGGTCATCAGCTTCTTCGACGGACGGATCGCGGACGACGCGGAACTGACCGGCACACCGTCGCGCCGGGTCGGCACGTCCGGGGTGCTGGAGCTGAAGGACTGACCGCGGTGTACGACGAAGCGGTGTACGACGAACTGGCGCCGGCGCCGGCCCGCCCAGGCACACGCGAGCCGGGAGAGGCGGCCCTGCGGATTGCCCGGCGTGGCCATGGCCGCCCTGGCGCACGCGAGCCGAGCCGGCCGACCCTGCGGATACGCCGGCTCAACCACAGCCGTCCCGGCGTACCCGGGTGGGGGCAATCGGCCCCGCGGAGCCCTCGGCACAGCCGCAGCCGCCCCGCCACACCCGGTCCGAGAGGCTGAGGCCCATGCGAGCAACCCTGCGCTGGGTCCACTCCGATCTGCGCACACACCGCGGCGAGGCACTGTTCATCGTGCTCGCCACCGCCGGAGTCGTCGTCTCCCTGCTCCTTGCGACGGCACTCTTCGGCTATGCGACCAACCCCTGGCAGCGCGTGTTCGCACAGTCGCGGGACGCGCACGTGTGGATCCACACCGGCCCCTCCGCCGACGCACGCGAACTCGCGGCTCTGGACGGCGTCGAGTCCGTCGCCGGCCCCTACCCGACCGAGTCGGCCACCATCGCCTCCCGTGGCGTGCGCGCCTCCGTCGAACTGCGCGGCACGACCGCCCGGCCCGCCATCGGGCGCCCGCTCCTCACCTCCGGCCGCTGGCTGGACGGCGCACACCCCGACGGCGTGGTGCTGGAGAGCCACCTGGCCCGCGCACTGCTCGCCGAGCCCGGAGACGTCCTCGCCCTGCCCGGCACCGCACGCACCCTGACCGTCGCCGGGGTCGCCGGCAGCGGCGACCCCGGCGACGGTCAGGGTGCGTGCGGTGC
>NZ_JBQQBS010000062.1:0-57922 GCF_052245395.1 Streptomyces sp. 4N124 | reverse complement strand
CTTGAACGAGACATATGCATGAAAGATGAGGCAGGGGTTGGGCATGGGACATCGCGAGGCTCTGCTCGAAGGTGCGAAGCAGTGCCTGACCGAGAAGGGGTACGCACGCACGACGGCCCGTGACATCCTGTGGCACAAGGACGGAGACAGGCCCATCAGCCCTTGCCCGGCGCGGACGTCTGTCTTCGGGCGTTCTGTGGTGGCCTGCCGGTCACCAGATGCCCGGGACCAGGCGGGGGCGGCCGGCCGCGTAGGCCGAGTAGCCGGGCACGCCCTGCAGCAGTTGTTCTTCGGTGTGGATGCGCCAGAGCAGGACGAGGATGAGGCACAGCCACGCGATCAGGCTCAGCGGGTTGAAGAACAGGGCGACGAAGCCGGCGTTGGCCAGTGCCATGCCGGTGTAGGCGGGATGGCGGACCAGGCGGTAGGGGCCGGTGGTGATGATCTGGTGGTCCGTGAGCCGGCGGACGTGGTGTGAGTAGAACCGTCCCAGGACGCGGATCGCGACCAGGCGCAGGGTGACGCCGGTGGTGAACAGCGCGATCGGTACGAGCATCCACGCCGACCAGTGCGTCCAGGGCAGTGGGCCCAGGGCGGCGCTCGCCCAGGTGACGCAGCGCACGGTGGCGTACACGGCGAGCGTGCGGCTCTCGGCGACTCCTTCGCCGGGCCGGCTCGCGGTGATCTTGAGCTCGGCGATTCCCCAGGACAGGTAGGCCACCAGCATGGCCGCGGCGACCTGGTGCTGGGGCTCGCCGGATCGCCTCAGCTGGGTGGTCATGGCGAGGGCGAAGACGCCGAGCTGGAGGAGGAAGAGGATCAGGGTGTAGGTGCGTACGAGGCGGGCGGCGGATTTTCCGGTCATGAGGCCGCCTTGGCGCCGCGCATGCGCCGGTAGGCCGCCGCACTCACCACCTGGTAGTCGAGGGACAGCTCGCCGATCTTCGGGCCGTGGGCCCCGCCGCCCAGGTACTCGATGGTCAGGCTGCCCCGGCTGCCCGGGGTGGGCCCGGTCCGGGCCCGCAGGGTGACAGCGGTGTGGGGCGCGAGGGTCACCGGCAGTTCGGCCGCGATGCCCAGGAGCAGCATCTGGGCGTCGGCTGCGCGGCGTTGCACGACATGGCCGTAGAGGATGCCGAATTGGCGTCCGCCCTCGAGGAGCATTTCGAGGCTTCCGGTGACCGGTTCGCGCAGAGACAGGTAGTGATCGGGGGGCGGGAGGCGAAGTGGTGCGGTCAGCCGGTCGCCACGCACCTGGGCATGGCCGATCATCACGTTCTCCGGGCGATGGCGGTGCACCAGGTTTCGGTGTGCTCCTTCGGGCCGGGTCCGGAGCATCGGCGCGGATCCGGTCGTCGGCGGATCGGCCCACAACTCCAGTTCGCCGTCGATGATCGTGGTGTCGTCCTGGTGTGCCTGGAGCGTCCAGTGGCGTTCGGTGCCGGCCGGGCGCAGTGCGGACAGGTCTACGGGCCGGCCGAGTTCGGCCATCTTGGGCACGTGCAGCCGCAGGCGCATCCGCCCGGTCAAGGCCGGGGCGCGATCCGCAGGGGTGGTCAGTTCGAGTAGCCCCGCCAGCAGCAGCATGGCCGGTACATGGTCCACGGGGTGGTCGAAGAAGGGGTGGGTCTCGTCCACGTCCAGCGGGGCGATGTGCCGTTCGCCCTCGTCGGGCGTCGTGCTCACCGATCGCGCCACTGTGACGGATCGCTTTGCGCCACGTGTCCTGGCAACCGTCTTCGCGGGCAGCATCAACACTGATCCTTCCATTTCGGCGGCTTTCCGTGGAATCGCGCCTTGATCGCCTTTCGGTGATTCGGCATCGAGGATTTCCGCACGCGGAATTCCGGGCACCGCAATTCGGCACCGTTTTTCGCGATTGGACGAGGCTGGAGCAGACGACTCGAGCTACGCGCATATGATCACTCGAATGCCGGTCCGGGAATTGTTTCATTCCGGTGGAGTTACGTCACTGACCCCACACAAGCAGTATTCGAGTTTCTCTCTCTAGGTTCTGACCGCATGTCTGTCTCTGCAATGCGCCTGGGGTGACGATGCTGATCACTGATGTTCATGCGTTACGTGAAGCTGCTGTGGTCGGACACAAATTCGCCAGGCAGGCGTCGATGTTTCTGGCCGGATTCGATGTGCCGGAATTCGTCTGTCTGCCGGCCGAGGCCTTCGACAGGGCGCTGGCGGCGCTCGGCGAGCCGGCCGCCCCTCCCGGCGGGCAGGCCGAGGTGCTGGCGTGGGCGAAGCGGGTGCACGACCGGCTCGCGGCGGTGGCCGTGCCGGACGATCTGGCCGCCGAGGTGCTCGCGGCGTTCGACGACATCGCCGGCCCGGACGGCCGGGTGGCGGTCCGGGCGTGTGTGGTCAGCGGGCCGAACGGTGCCGGCGAGGACGGCGCCGACGATCCGCACGCGGGGCTGAGCAGCAGCTTCCTCTTCGTCTCGCGGGATCAGCTGCTGTCCCGGATCGCCGGTTGCTGGGCGTCGGCCTTCAATCCCCATGCGGTGCTGTACCGGTTGACCCGGGGCACGGACCCGGCGGGTGCGCGGGTCGCGGTGGGCGTGCAGCGCATGATTGTGGGGAGCCGGTCCTTCGTGGCGTTCAGCCGCGACCCCCGGGGTGGTGACGAGCGGTGCGTCATCGCCGCCGGCTACGGCCTGGGCGAGGGGATCGTTCAGGAGCAGGCCGACATCGACCACTTCTTCGTGGCACCGGGCGGCGCGGACGTCGAGGCTGTGGTGGTGCCCAAGCGGCGGATGCTCGTCACCGACGACGGCGCGGGTGTGGCCGCCCGGGCGGTGCCCGACGAGCTGGCGCAGCGGCCTGTGCTCACCGACCAGGAGGCGGGGCGGCTGGCGGAACTGGTCGCACGGGTGGCGGAACACTTCGGCGGGCCGCAGGACGTGGAGGGCACCATCACGGCGTCCGGCCGGGTGCACCTGGTGCAGGCCAGGCCCGCGGTCATCACCGCCCCCGCCGAGCCGGCGGCCCCGGCCGGAGGTGCGGATCCGGCGCACTGGAGCCGCGAGAACGTCACCGAGAGCTACCCGGGCATCAGTTGCGCTCTGACGTTCTCCCAGGCATGCGACTACTACCGGCGGACCTTCGCCGGTCTCTACCGTCTGACCGGCGTGCGGCAGGCCGTGCTGCGCCGCAATGACCGGCATCTGCAACGGATGCTCGGCTGGCTGGACGGGCGTATCTACTGCCGCCTCGACAGCTGGTACCGCCTGCACGGCCAGGTCGCCGCGTTCGAGCTGATCCGCGGGCCGTGGGAGCGGTCGATGGGAACGATCGACGGGGAACGTCACCGTCCTCGGCGGGCGGCGCTGGCCGGCACGCCACGCCTTCTCCGGCTGCTGCTCGCTCATCCTCGCTCGGTGCGGCGGTTCCTTCAGTGGTGGGACGCGTTCATGGAGCGGGCCGCGGACCTGGACGGCCGTGATCCCGACGAACTGATCGCGCTCTACCGCCGGATGTGGGCCGAGGCCGGTGCCCGCTGGGCGCCCACGCTGCTCAACACGTTCTTCCTGATGCTCACGTACCGCACGGCCGACGCGTTGCTGCGGCGCTGGTGTGCGCCGGCGCGCAACGAGCTGCAGATGGGCCTGCTGTGCGGTGGCCGGCCCAACCGGTCCGTGGCGGCGGTGCGCTCGGCCATGGCGCTGGCCGAGCTGGCCGGTGCCCGCCCCGGGGCGCGTGCGGAGATCTGCGCCGGGACGGGGGACGACGGGGCCGGTGACGACGAGCTGTGGCGGCGTGTGGTGTCCGGCCGTTACGGCAGCGAGCTCGCGCGGGCCGCGCAGACGCATGTGCGCCGGTACGGGGACCGGGCGCCGAACGACCTGAAGCTGGAGCAGATCACACCGCGTCAGCGTCCGGGGCTCGTCATCGGGGTGATCCGGCCCTACATCCAGCAGGGCATCTCGGCGCGTGCCAACGCCTGCGCCGAGCGGCAGACGCGGCAGCGGGCGGAGACCGCGCTGCGGGCGGCGTGCCCCTCGCCGGTGCGGCGCTGGGTGCTGCGCGCGGCCTTCGCGGGCCTGCGGTGGTTCGTACGGGCCAGGGAGGACACCCGTTTCTGCCGCAGCCAGTTGTTCGGCGTGAGCCGTCAGGTGCTGCTGCTGCTGGGCAGGTCACTCGCCGAGTACGGCGTGCTCGACGACGAACGCGATGTCGTGGATCTGACCGTCGACGAGGTGGTCGGCGCGTTCGAGGGCACCTTGCCCGGTACTCAGCTGCGGGCGCTGGCGGCGGTGCGTCGCGCGGAACGGCGGCGCCATGCCGGGGAGCCGGACCGCGCGGCGCGGGTCGTCACCCCTGCGGACCGCCCCGTGGCGACCGCTCTGGCCGCCGGGCCGGCCGAGTCGTCGCCGCCGTCCACAAACTGCGCGGACGAGCTGAGCGGCATGGGATCGAGCCCGGGGGTGGTGCGCGGCGAGGCGAAGGTCGTCCTCGATCCGCAGGTGTCCCCACAAGCGTGCCACGGCAAGATCCTCATCGCCCGGGAGACCGATCCCGGCTGGCTGTTCCTGATGACCGCGGCCAAGGGGATCGTCGTCGAGCGCGGTACGCCGCTCTCCCACACCGCGATCACCGGGCGGCTGCTCGGCATTCCGACGGTCGTCGCGGTCGCCGCGGTGACGTCGATCGTGCGGGACGGGGATCTCGTCGAGCTCGACGGAGCAAGCGGGATGGTGCGTGTGCTGGAACGGGCGGCCGTATCATGATCGTTCGTCTCGGCCGGTTCTTCTGCGGCAGCATCGTCCTTCCAATCTGGCTGCTCACCACGACGCTGTGGACGCTGGGCATGTCCGGCCTGTTCGCCGCGCTCGACGCGGGGACGACCCAATGGCGGCCGGACCACCGCACCCTGGTCGCGGCCGTCACGGTCGCCGTCAGCACGGTGGTCTATCGCGCCCTGGACGACATCCGCGACCTCGGCTACGACCGCGAGTACCATCCCGACCGGCCGCTGGCGGCCGGCCTGGTGCGGCGGGCCGATCTGCTGGCGCTGGCGGGCTGCGGCTTTGCGGTCCTGCTGCTGCTCAATGCGGCGGTGGGCTTCGGCCTGCCCGTGCTGCTCGCCCAACTCGTCTATGTCGTGGTGTTCTTCACCGCCGATCAGCGCTACGGCTGGCCCGACGGGGACCGGGTGCTGGTGAACCTTCTCATCGGCTGGCCCGTCCCGGTCATGCTCAACGTCTACCTGTATGCGGGCTTCCTGTCCCAGACGCAGGGCTCGTCCTGGCGAACCGGCGTGATCGCGGTCGCGGCCGCCACGCTGGCCTCCCTCACCCTGGAGTTCACCCGCAAGATCACCCGCTCGCCCCGGCCGGGAGCACACACATACGTCGGGGTGTTCGGGGTGAACGGCAATGCGGCCGTCGGTCTCGGCTGCGCCGCCGGTGCCACCGCGCTGGTGCTGGCCGTCACCCGGCCCTGGTCCGGCGGTGCCGCGGCCTGGGGCTGGCTGGTGCTGCTGCCCGCCGGGATCCTGGCCCTCGCGGCGGTCCGCTTCTGGACCACACGCGCGCCCCGGTGGCCCGCGGCCGCGAGCCAGGCGTTCCTGCTCGGCAGCTACCTCGTCTATCTCGTGATCGGTCTTCTCGCACCCGGAGGTGCCGCATGACAGAGCTTCGACCGTTCCCGTTCGCGCAGGGACCGAACGTGTGCCCTTCCCGGGAGCACGCGGAGATCCGCGCGGCGGGTGAACCCGTGCGGGTACGGCTCGCCGACGGCCGTACGGCGCTGGTCGTGGCCGACTACGCGGACGTACGCACGGTGCTCACCGACCCCCGGTTCAGCCGGGAGGCCGCCGCCACCGGCAACCCGTTCTTCGCCCGCACCCGGCAGTCCCTCGCCCTGTCGGGCAGCGACGCCCCCGATCACACGAGGCGGCGCAAGGCGATCTCACACGCCTTCAGCCCGGCCCGGGTCGCGGGCCTCGTGCCCTGGCTCGAGGCACTCGCCGACGAACTCGTCGAGGCGATGACCGCGCAGGGACGGGAGGGGGACCTGGTCTGCTCCTTCACGATTCCGTTCACGATGCGGCCGATGTGCCGGCTGATCGGCATTCCCGAGGACGACTGCGCGCTCCTCAAGCCGTGGGTGGACGCCATGATGTCGATCAACCGCTTCCCCGCACAACAGGTCGCCGAGGCGCACAAGCACATGAGTGACTACTTCGCCGCCCTGGTCGCCGCCCAGCGCGACGCCCTCACCGCAAGGACACCGGCGCAGGGCCTGCTCACCGATCTGCTCCGCGCCAGTGGCACCGGACAGGGCCTTTCCACCGACGAGATCGAGGTCATGGGCGCCGGACTGCTCATGGCGGGTTACGAAACGATCAGCAACCATCTCGCGGCGTCGCTGTACGTGCTGCTGGAGCGCCCGGCCCTGGCGGAGCGGATCCGGCAGGACGGCACGGCGCTCCCCTCGGTGATCGAGGAACTGCTGCGCCACATCTCGCTGGCAGGCACCGGCGGCCACAAGCATCAGGCCCTCGAGGACGTGCCGTTGACCAGGACCGTGGTCCGCGCCGGTGAACTGGTCGTTCCGCTCACCGAGGCCGCCAATCACGATCCGGCCGTGTTCGACGACGCCGACGCGTTCCGGCCCGACCGGAGCCCCAACCCGCACATCGCGTTCGGGGCGGGCCGCCACTTCTGCCCCGGGGCGGCGCTGGCCCGCGCGGAACTCGAGGTCGCCCTGCGCCGGCTGCTGACCCGTCTGCCCGGTCTGGAACTGGCGGGGCCGGCCGAACGCGTCGCATGGCGGCAGGACATGTACATCGGCGGCCCGTGGTCGCTGCCGGTCCGCTGGACCTGAGCACGGGCCGGGCCCTCGCCCGGCCTTCGCTGCGACCACCGCTGCCAACGCCCGCTCCTGAACAGACAGCCCCTGCCGGGTACAGCACCCCGGCAGGGGCTGCGTCATGCGGCCGCGGTATCCGGCGGTACGCGGTCAGCGGGCTCGGCCGTTCGGCAGGCGGACATCGCAAGTCGCGCCTGAACGGACCTTGAGCCCGGCTCCAACGGCCGCGGCCAGGACATGGCGCTCTCCTCGCACGAGGCGGGGCCGGGGCGGACGGTGTGCGGCCACGACCGTCCTGCGCGGCCCCCCTTGTGCGCCCGGCCTCAGCTGCCGAGCTTGTCGACCGCCTGGTAGTACGTCCACGCCGTCGCGTTGCAGGAGGTGAGCTTCACGCCGCTGTAGGCGGCGCAGACTCTCTTGAGGTCGGCGTACAGGGCGTTGTCCAGGCGGGCCTTGTTGGCGTCGAAGGCGCCGGCCTCCTTGTAGTTGCGGTAGCCGAAGTCGTGGCGGGCACAGGACATCTGGAAGGGGAAGCCGAACGGGTTGTCGGGGGAGGTGGAGCAGTAGTCGGTGCTCCAGTTGAAGGCGTAGGCGCTCCAGGCGCTCTGGTTGGCGCGGGCCGCGGCCCAGGTGGTGTAGCTGGTGGCGGTTGTCTGGGTCCAGCCCGAGAGCACCTGGCTCTTGTCGGCGGGCACGGCTGCCGCCGGCGTGGCGCCGGCCAGGGTGCCCACGACGAGGGCTGCGGATGTCGCGGCGGTGGCGAGGAGTTGACGGCGCACGGGTTCCTCCGTTGAAGGTCGGTCGTGTGGCGTCAGCCTCGCTGCGGTGCGGGGGTGCAAAGGGGCGAGCGGTGCGGGATCGGGGGTCGGTCTGCCGAGGTTCGGGGAGGCCTGGGGATGCCGCTGTGGCCGGCGGTGCGCGGTGCGCGGTCGCGGCGGGTTTGAGGGGAGGCGGGAAGGGGGGGCCTGAGGTGCAACTCCCGCCCGTCGGTGGGGTGGTGTGGGGGACGGGCGGGGTTGGGAGCTGCTGCCGGTGTACTGAGCGGGAGTGACTCTTGGTGAATGTGAGTGAGTGCCGGGGCCGGATGTGGCTGGCTGCCGCCGGGCGCCTGCGCGGGGACTGTCTTCCGTGCCGTGGGGTGCGTTCTCGGTGTCTGGTCTTCGGGAGGGGAACTGGGGTTCCTGGGTCGAATGGGTGACCATTGCGGGTGGTGCTCGTTGACTGCCGTGACGGATCTTCGACCGGGTGGGGGTGAACGGGTGGGCGGGCTGCGGGAGTTGGCGTCGTCGTTCGTGGTGCCCGGTCCGGCCGGGGTGGCCATCCGGGACCGGCTGCGGGTGAGCGAGTCCGATGCGGCGGTGCTGGCCGAGGTCGGGACGTTCCTGGGTTCGCTGGCCGCGGGTGATCTCGCGGAACGCTCCCGGCAGGGTCTGGCGCACGATGCCGCGTCGTGGGCGGTGCGCAAGCGGGAGCTGACGGGGAAGTCGTCGGCGCGCTGGGCGGGCAGCATCACCAAGGCCACCCACGACCAGTGGGCGCTGGCGAGGCGCGGCCAGGCCGCCCACCTGACCTGGCTGCGTGGGCAGATCGCCGCCATCGAGGCGCGGCTGGCCCGTCCGCTGGGCGCCAGGGCGGACAAGCGGGAAGGGCTGGCCCGCGGCTATGGCTCGCGTGCCGAGTGGCATGCCAAGTCCCGCCGCCTGCACGCCCTGAAGGCGCGGCTGGCGGGGGTGGAGGCGGACTGGGCGGTGGGCCGGGTGCGCGTGGTGCGCGGCGGCAAACGCCTCGCCCACTCCCGCCACCACCTGCGGGCGGCCGGGCTGAGCGAACAGGTGTGGCGGGCACGCTGGCAGGCGGCGCGGATGTTCCTGGCTGCCGACGGGGAGTCCGGCAAACGGTTCGGCAACGAGACCATCCGCGTCACCGACACCGGCCAGCTCTCCCTCAAACTGCCCTCCCCGCTGGCTCACCTGGCCAACGCCCCGCACGGCCGGTACGTGCTGGTTGCGACCGTATGCTTCCGACATCGCGGGCAGGAGTGGCGCGACCGGATCACCGCCAACCGGGCGGTGGCCTACCGCATCCACCACGACGTTCTCCGCGGCCGCTGGTATGTGACCGCGTCCTGGCAGCGCGCCGCCGCCCCGGTCCTCCCGCTCGACGCGGCGCTGGCCCGGGGAGTGGTCGGGGTGGACATGAACGACGACCACCTCGCCGCCTGGCAGCTCGATGTGCACGGCAACCCGGTCGGCGAACCGCAGCGCTTCTTCTACGACCTGACCGGCAGTGCCGATCACCGAGATGCGCAGATCCGGCACGCGCTGAGCCGACTGCTGCACCACACCCGCCGCAACGGGGCCGCCGCGATCGCCCTCGAGAACCTCGACTTCACCGACGGCACGAGCCGGGAGCAGCACGGCCGCAACAAACGCTTCCGCCGCCTGCTCTCCCGCTTCCCCACCGCCAAACTCAAGACCCGGCTCATCTCGATGGCCGCCGAACAGGACATCGCCATCGTCGCGGTCGACCCCGCCTACACCAGCCGGTGGGGCGCCCAGCACTGGCAGAAACCCCTGACCACCCCACGACGCAAGACGTCCCGGCACGATGCGGCGAGCATCGCGGTCGGGCGACGCGCCCTCGGGCACCCGATCAGGCGACGGACGGCACCGCCCCCGCAGCACCGGAGCGATGCTACGGGGCATCGGACCGTCCAGGCCCGACCGGAAACCCGAAGGCGTGAGGAAACCCGCCCCCACCTGCCCGGACCGCGCACCGGATGCGCGCCGCCCGGTGGTGGAGCGAAAGCGGGGAACCAGGGTGCCCAGCACCGTTCGGGGCACCCGGCTGAGCATGGGTCCTGGCACCAGGACTCACTCCCCCTCAGTCTCTAGGAACGGTTGCCAGGCGTCACTGGGCGGGCTTGAGCCAGCCCTCGGCGATGAGTTTGCGCGACCATGCTTCCATCACGACGCGCACCTTCTCCCGGTCGGTGCCCCAGCTGTGGGCGAGGGCCTCGATGGCGAGGTCGACGAATCCGTCGTTGTGGCGCAGCGCGAACCACATCGTCGCCGCGAGGGGTGTGCAGCGGAATCGGTCGGTGCGGCCCTTGGCGCGAAGGGCGATCTGGCCGTTGGCCAGTGCGGTTCCTGTCACTCCGTCACCCGGCACAATGCGCATGGGAAATCCCTCCTTGGCGGGTTCGTCGGCTGGATCGGTGGGCGGTACGGCGGGGCCGCTCACCTCAGGTGGGCTGCCTCGACTTCGTGCAGGTGGACGAGGATGTCGTAGGAGCGGCTGAGCGAGGTCTGCGGGTCCTGGGGGGACCAGTACAGGCCGTAGGAGCGGGTGGGGCGGGGCCGGGTGAGCCAGCTGCCGGCGCCGCCGGCCCGGGCGGCGCGCAGGTCGACGGCGAAGTCGCGCAGGGCGACCCGGTCCAGGAGATGGTCGTTGTGGCCCTCGGGCGCGGGCGCGACGGTGTAGGTCCTGGGTGTGCGCGCGGTGGCGTCGGGCAGGGCGTTGACCGTGCCCCGGTTGAAGGTGAGCCCGATGTTCACGTACCTGCTGCCGAGGCGTTCGCGCAGGGCGGCGCCGGCGGGCTCGGGGAACTCGGCGGGGTTGTCGCTGGTGTAGGCGATGTGGCCGTTGCTGGAGGCGAGGAGGATCTTGCCTTGGTGCTGGTCGAGCAGCCAGGCGGTGTTGGCGGCCATCGCCCGGTCGCGGTAGCGCATGCGGTCGGCGAACCGGTCGTCCGGGAAGGCGTAGGCGGTGAAGGTCTGGGCGATGACGGTGGCGTTCTGGACGGCCCAGTCGTAGGCGGCGGCGCGGCCGGCGTCGGTGCCTGCGGGGCGGCCCTCGTCGCGCAGCAGGGCCAGGGCCTTGCGGGCGCGCTCGGCCCTCTCGCGGCGCTGTGCCGCATCCCGGGTCAGCTGCTGCTGCATCCAGGGGCCGACCTCGGTGTCCTGCTCGGGCCGCAGTGCGGTGTACAGGTCCTCGAACTGCCGGGCCAGGCCCGGGCGGTAGGCCGCGGCGTAGTCGCCGACCTGGGTGAAGGCCTCGGGGCCCGGGTAGCCGAGGTCGTTGCCGGCGAACCGGAGCTGCGGCCTGTCGGGGTGGCCGAGGTTGTAGTGGCGCATCCAGCGCACCAGGTCGAGGTATTCCTCGGTGTTCCAGAAGACGTACTGGCCCTGGAACTCCTGCTCCATGATCGTCTCGGGGTCGCCGATGCCGTGCAGGACATAGGCGTTGAGCCGTAGTCCGGTGCTCCAGCTGGTCTCCAGGGCGAAGGTGGTGAAGCCCTTGTGCGTGACCAGGTACTCGAACAGGCGCTGCTTGAGGGCGAAGAACTCGTGGACGCTGTGGCTGGCCTCGCCCATGCCGACGACGCGTGCCGCACCGATCATCCGGCCGACGGCGTGCAGGTCGGTCAGGGGCTGTGCCTGCCGGTCCAGGACGGCGATCGAGTCGGGTGCCGGGGCAGCGACGGCCTGCACCGTACCGGTGGTCACCAGGGCGGCGAGGGCGAGGCTCACCAGACCGCGGCGCTTGGCGGTGGTCCGGTTCGTGTGGGGGGCGGCGGTGTTCGTCGTCATGCCGATGAGTCTGCTGCGGCGGCCGGACGCGAACGATGGGCCTGTGCACCGAAGCGGAGGTGTACTTATCCCCCCTTGTGCCGGGCCTGCCGCGCTCCAGCGGGGCTCCACCGTTCCACGACACCGTCGCGGGATCGGGTTGCCAGGGTCTTGGCAATGCTGTGCCAGGCCCGGAGCCGCCGTCGAAGGAGCCCGCCCGATGTCCCTCTCCGACCTCGTCGAACAACAGGTGCTCGCCCGGCCCGAGGCGGTCGCCGTCTCCTTCTGCGCCGGCCCGGATGCCGGATCCGCCCTCACCTACCGGGAGTTGAGCCGTGCGGCCAACCGGCTGGCGGCGCATCTGGCGGCGCGCGGGGTCGGCCCGGGAGACCGGGTGGTGACGTGCCTGCGGCCCGGGACGGACCTGGTGACCGCCTTCCTGGCGATCGTGCGGGCGGGGGCGGCGTACGTGCCGCTGGACCCGGGCCACCCCGCGCAGCGGCGGCGGCTGATCGTGCGGGACTGCGCGGCCCGTGCCGTGGTCACCGAGGCGTTGCTGGCGGCGGAGTTCGACGGGGTCGAGGCCGTCGCCCTGGACGCGGAGGCCGCCGAGATCGCGGGACGGCCGGATGCTCTGCCGGATGCGGTGCCCGCGCCCGACGACGACGCCTATGTCTGCTACACCTCCGGGACGACGGGCTCACCGAAGGGTGTCGTCGTCCCGCACCGGGCCGTCCTGGACCTCGTACAGTCGCACGACCTTGTGCAGCTCACGGCCTCGGACGTGGTCGCGCAGGCGGCCAACCCGGCCTTCGACGCGGTCACTTTCGAGATCTGGGCGACGCTGGCCGCGGGCGGGCGCCTGGTCGGCCTGGACCGGGACACCGTCAGCGACCCGGAGCGCCTTCAGCGGGCGGTGCGCGCGCACGGCATCACGGTGGCGTTCTTGACCACGGCGCTGTTCCACCGCGTCGCCGACGAGCGGCCTGCGGCGTTCGCGGGCATGCGGGCGCTGCTGTTCGGCGGCGAGGCGTGCGATCCGCGCCGGGTGCGGCGCGTCGTCCTGGCCGGGCCGCCCGCACGGCTGCTGCACGTGTACGGGCCTACCGAGGCCACCACGTTCGCCACCGGGTACGAGGTGCTCGAGGCGCCCGCCGAGGACGAGCTCACCGTGCCCATCGGCCGGGCCCTGGGCGCCGGTGTCGCCGTCGTCCTCGACGAGGACGGGCTGCCGGTGGGTCCGGGCGGCACCGGGGAACTGCTCCTGGGCGGGCCGGGTCTGGCCACCGGGTACCTGGGACAACCGCGGCTGACCGGCGAGCGGTTCGTCAAGGACCGGTTCACGGCGGGCGGCGGGCGGCTGTACCGGACAGGGGACCGGGTGCGGCTGCGTGAGGACGGCGAGCTGGAGTTCGCCGGGCGCCTGGACGACCAGGTCAAGCTGCGCGGATTCCGCATCGAGCTCGGCGAGGTCGAGGCCGTACTGCGGCAGCATCCGTCGGTGGCGGCGGCCGCGGTGTCGGTGCACGAGGGTGCCGACGGCGATCGCCGCCTGGTGGCGCACGTCGTGCCCGCCGCACCGGGCACGCCCGCCGCCCGGCCCGAGGCGCGGGTCACCGAGTGGAAGGAGATCTACGACAGCCTCTACACGGACGCCACGCACACCGGGCTCGGGCGGAACTTCGCCGGCTGGCACAGCAGTTATGACTCCCGGCCGATCCCGCCGGAGCACATCCAGGAGTGGCGTGCGGCGACGGTGCGGCGTATCCGGGAACTGGGCCGCCGCCGAGTCCTGGAGGTCGGGGCCGGTGCCGGGCTGCTGCTGGCCGAGCTCGCCGCGGACGACGTGTGCGAGGAGTACTGGGCGAGTGACCTGTCCGAGGCGGCCGTCGCTGCGCTGCGCACGCAGACCCGGTCCGACCCCGTGCTGCGGGACAAGGTGCGGCTGAGCCGACGGCCCGCCCACGACACCGAGGGGCTGCCGACCGGCCACTTCGACACGATCGTCGTCAACTCGGTCGCCCAGTACCTTCCCGGCCTCGGCCATCTGCGGACCGTCGTGGAGCGGCTGCTGCCGCTGCTCGCGCCGGGCGGTTCGCTGTTCCTGGGCGATCTGCGCAACCTGGAGCTGTCGCGCTGCCTGCAGACCGGTGTCGAGCTGGCGCGCAGCGGGGACGGGCAGCAGGACGCGGCCCAAGTGCGCCGACGGGCCGCCCGGCGGGTTGGGCTGCAGACCGAACTGCTGCTGGCGCCCGCGCTGTTCGCGGCCCTGGCCCGCGAGCTCCCGGCCATCCGCGCCGTCGACGTGCGCGTCAAGCGCGGCGTGCACGGCAACGAGCTGACCGGCTACCGCTACGATGCGGTGCTCGGCACGGCTGAGCCGGTCGCCGACCTGGGGGACGTACCGCGCGTCCGGTGGGGCGGTGAACTGAGCGGCGCCCGGGGCCTTCAGACGTATCTGCGCCGCGAGCGGCCCGCCGTCCTGCGCCTGGCCCAGGTGCCCAATGCGCGGGTACACGGCGAGTGGGCGGCGATGCGGGCGCTGGACGACGCGCACAGCAGCGTCGCCTGCGCCGTGGCGAAGCTGGCCGAACCGTGCCCGGCGCCCGGCCCGGAGGAGCTGTGCGCCGCCGCCGAGCGGCTGGGCTACCGGGCGCTGCCGACCTGGTCGGCCGGCGCCCCGCAGGAGCTCGACATTGTGCTGCTCGCCCCGGGCGCGGTCCCGGACGGACCGCTGACCTCGGTGTACGCGGCGCCGGTGCGGGCCGCCGAGCGGTGCGCCAACTCACCGGACACCTTCGACCGCAGCGTCGACTTCGAGACCACGCTGCGCGCCCATCTGCGCAAGCGGCTGCCCGACTACATGATCCCGGCCGCGCTGGTCACCATGGACGCGCTGCCGCTCACCCCGGCCGGGAAGGTCGACCGGGCGGCGCTGCCCGCCGCGCGGTTCGCGTCCGGGACGCCCGGTATGCAGCCGGGCACCCCCGTCCAGGAGATCGTGCGCGACCTGTTCGCCGAGGCGGTGGGGGTGGCGCGGCGCACGGTCCACGCCGACTCGGACTTCTTCCGTCTCGGCGGGCACTCGCTGGCCATCGCCCGGCTGCTGAAGCGGGTGCGCAAGGTCCTCGGCGTCGCACCGGACAGCCGCGCCCTGTACGAGGCGCCGACTCCGGAGCTGTTCGCGCGGCGCCTCGGAGATCCGCCGGCCGCGGCGACCGGGCCGGTGGGGTCGGGCACGGACAGCGCGGTGCTGCCGCTGCGGCTGCGCGGCGCGCTGGACGTGGGGGCGCTCAAGGCGGCGCTGGAGGATGTGGGGCGGCGGCACGAGCCGCTGCGCAACTCGCGGCTGGGGGCGGCCGGTACGCGGCTGCAGACGCTGGCACCGGATGACCATCTGCTGCAGCTGGCGGTGCCCGCCGCCGACGTCGACCAGTGGTCGCAGCTGCCGCTGGCCGCGGATCTGGCGCGGGCGTACGAGGCACGAGCCACCGGCGACACGCCGTGGTGGGCCGCGCCGGCGTACGGCGAGGTGCCGCGGGCGCGGGCGGGCGACGCGACGGCGACGCCGCTGCCGGGTGCGGCCCAGGCGCCCAGTGACGGGGCGGTCGGCATGCTGGCCTCGCAGATCGACGCCGAGCTGCACGAGCGGATCAGCCGGTTCGCAGCCGACCACGACGTCTCCCTGTTCATGGTGGTGCACGCCGCGTTGGCGGCGCTGCTGACCCGGCTCGGCGCGGACGCGCAAACCACGGTGGCGGCGCCGGTGCCGGCCCGCGGCAGCGCAGCGCTGCGGCGGTCGGTCGGCCCGTACGGGCGGGTGCTGGCGCTGACGGTGGACGCGTCGGGCGACCCCGGCTTCGCCGAGCTGCTGGCGCGGGTGCGCGCCGCGGACCTGGCGGCGTACCGGGACGGCGGGGCGCCGCTGGCACAGCCGGGCGGGGTGGCGCTGACGGTGTTGCAGCATGTGGACGCCGTGTACGAGGCCGCCGGGCTTTCCGTGCAGCCGGAGCGGGCGCAACTGCCGTGCGCACCCTCGGAGGTGGCGCTGACGCTGGTCGAGCGGGAGGACGCCGAGGGGACGCCCGCGGGCATCGCCGTCACCGCGGCGTTCCGCAGCGACGGGGTGGGCGAGGCGATGGCCGCGTCGCTGACCGGGCAACTGGTGTCGGTGCTTGCCTCGGCCCTCGACGACGCCGGGTGCCCGGTCAGCGCGCTACGTCTGGCGCCCGATCCGGTCTGCGGTGCCGAGGACTCCGGCTGGGCCGGTCAGGCGCTGCGGCTGCCGCGGGCGACCGTCGCGGAGCTGTTCGCCGCGCAGGTCGCGCGCGGGCCCTGGCTGCCGGCGCTGGCGGACGCGGACCGGTCCGAACTGGACGCCCGCTCCGACCTGTTGGCGCATGTCCTGGTGGAGCACCGGGCCGGTCCGGGCACGGCGGTGGCCACGGCGATCGCCTCACCGGCGGGTTTCGCGGTGGCCGCGCTCGCCGCCGCCAAGACGGGCGCCGCGTGTCTGCCGCTGGACCCCTCGCAGGGGGTGCCGGACGGGGTGCGGCCGGTGGTGCTGCTGCTGGATGCGGCTGCCGACCAGGTGCTGCCCGCGGTGCCCGGGGTGGTGCGGCTGGTGCGGGATCCGGCGGCCGATCTGCTGCCGGCGGGCGGGCGGTGGCCCATGCGGGACACCGACCGGATACGGCCGCTGTCCTTCGAGGATCCGGTGGTGCTGGCCCTGTGCGGGGACGGCATCGTCGTCGTGGGCGCCGAGCCGGTGGCCGCCGAGACAGTGACTGCGCGGGCGGCGGTGCCGCGGACGGCGGCCTGGCTGGTGCGCGGCTATCCGGACGCCGACGCCACGCTCGGGCTGCTCGGCGCGCTGGCCTCCGGCACACCGGTAGCCGTACCGCCGCCCTCGCTGTACGACGGCGGGGCGGATGCGGTGCTGCGCTGGCTGCGCGAGCGTGGCGCGGGCATGGTGCTGGGCGGCGCCGCGGACCCCGAGCTCGTCGCACTCGCCCGGGCCGAGGGGTTCGTGCTGACCAAGAGCGGGGGCTCGGCCGAGGCCCGGCTGCTGGTCGAACACGGACCCGGGGCCCGTACCCGGCCCGTGCCGGGTCATCGCGTGTACGTGCTCGACGCGGCGATGCGGCCGGTCGAAACGGGCGGCACCGGCGGGCTGTACCTCGCGGGCGTGGGCGTGGCCCAGGGTTACGCCGGGCTGCCGGGGGCGACGGGCGAGCGGTTCCTGCCCGACCCGTTCGGCGGCGCCTCGGGCACCGCCCGCATGTGGCGGACCGGCCGGTCGGCCGTCCTGGGCGCCGACGGTTCCCTCCAGGTGCTGGACCGGCCGTGGGAGGGCGACCCCTACACCGACGCGTACGCGACGTTCGTCGTCGTCGCCGACCAGCGGGGCCGCAGCGCCCTGTGGCCGGCGTCCGCGGCCGTCCCTCCCGGCTGGCACGAGACACATGCGGAGGACCTGTACGAGATGTGCGTCGACCACCTCAACGCCGGGCCGCAGGGGTAAGGAGGCCGGCGAGGGTGCGCCAGACGTCTGCGGCGAGGTCGATGCCGGCGTCTGCCTGGGCCTGTTCGGCCAGGGCACGCAGGCCGTCCAGGCCCGTTTCGTCGCCGGGGAGGACCAGGAGGCGGTTGCGCAGGACGTCGAGGCGGACCCGGTCGCGGTAGTTGACTTCGTCGGAACGCGGCGGGTGTGCTGGAGGTGGAGCCGGGACGCGGCACGCCTGAGCCACACGGCCGCCCTTGTCGTACGCGGACGGCGGCTGCCGTCCCCGGCGACTGGGCCCGCAGCGCGCCGTGGCGGCCCTCGGCGAGGCCGGTCGGCGTCAGGCGGCTCTCGTGCGTTTCTCAAGCGGCTTTCCGGCGCGTTCGAGGAGCCTTTCGAGTACCGGGGCGGCGGCCTGCGCCGCGCCCGTTCCGCTCTCTTTCACGGGAGTCGTCCATGAATGATCCGCTGTCCGACGACGACATCGGCTGGCCGAAGAGGTGAGCGCCATGAGTACCGTGCACACCGAGAGCTCTGTGGGCACAGAGAACGCCGTGAGCCCGGCGGCTTCCGGGCACTTGGGCGACACGGACAACCGCGGCCGCCCGTACGCCGGCGAAACGATGCTGATGGTCTGCGCGGCATCCGCCGTCACCCCGGTCGGCGCCGCGGCGGCCGTCTGGGCGGCGTGGGAGGCGCTCGGCCGCGGCCGGGTACGGCGTTGCGGCGGTTGAGCCGCACAGGTCAGGGTGATACGGCCTGGCGTAGTGCGCGGGCCAGTTCGCGGGCGCCGTCGGTGTCCTCACCGCCGGCCAGGACCACGAGTGGGGGCCGGTGGCCTGCGTCCGCGAGGCGGCGGGCGATTTCGTAGGCGGTGGCCCCCGCGCCCGAGAAGCCGCCGAGGACCAGGCGGGCGCCCGCGTCGACGACCGGGGCGAGCGCGGCCGCGCCGCGGCGGGTCACGTCCGCCGCGGGGCGAAGCGCAGCCAGCGCCTCGGGGCCGTCGTAGCACCGCAGGAGTCCGCGGTACCAGGACTCGGGCGCGCCGGGGGCGGCGACCAGGCAGACGGTGGCCGCGCCGGCGGCCGTCGCCGCGCGCAGCCGCACGAACAGACCCGTTGCCGGGCCTTCGCGCGCGGGACCGTCGTACAGCCGGGGCAGCTCGGCACCGTCGAGGGTGTCGAGCACCTCGGCGACGGTGGTCGACTCGCGCGTCGTGTAGGGCAGTCGGCGCAGCAGCCGGGCGCTGTGGGAGAGCATCGCCTGCGTCCTGTCGTCCTCCAGCCGCCCGCGGTCGTGCACCGCGGACAGGACCAGGCCCCCCTGGCCGTCCTGGTACGCGACGACGCTCAGCGCGGTCGCGGTCCGCGCCGCCGCCGGGACCAGGTGCTCGACATGCACGCCGTGCGCCGCGAGCACTGGGCTGAGGCGGTCGTCCCGGCGCGGGAGGTGCTCGAAGACCAGCAGGGTGTCGGCGGGTTCGGGGCCGGCGGCCGGCCCGAGCCACTCGTGGATCAGGCCGGCCGGCACCCATTCGTACGCGGCCATGTCCCACGTGCGGTCCCGCAGGGTGCGCAACAGCTGCGGAACCGTTTCCGCGGGGTCGACCTCGATGGTCATCGGCAGCGGGTTGGCCAGCGGACCCGGAAGGCGTTCGATGTCCTCCAGCAGGATGCCGCGCCCCGAGAAGCCGACACCGAAGGAGATCCGGACGGGGCCGGAGATCCGGACGGGGCCGCGGACGGGGCCGGACGCCCGGTACAGCAGCATCGCCCACACCGCGTGCAGGGCGCTGCTCTCCGTGGCGCCCCAGCGGGCCGCCCAGTGCGCCAGGCGGGTCGTCTCGGCCCGCGACAGCCGGGTGCGGCTGCGCCCCGCCCCGTCACGGCCGGTACGCGCGCCCGGCGCGGCACGCGGCAGCGGGACGGGCGGGGCCGCGGCGGCCTTGCGCCACAAGTCCCGGGCCGGCGCGGGATCCTGACGGTCCAGCCAGCGGGTGTAGTCCCGCAGGTCGGGGCGGCGCTCGCCGCCGGGCAGGGTGCCTCCGCCGAGATAGGCGCGGTAGAACACACGCAGCAGCAGGCGCACGCTCCAGCCGTCGAGCAGGGCTCGGTGGTAGGTGAGCAGCACGTCGGTGGGCGGCTGTTCGTTCAGGCTCCTCGGGGGCGGCCCGTCCAGCAGGGCGACGCGCAGCAGCCCGGGACGGCGCAGGTCGAAGCCCCGCTCGCGCTCGGCGGCCATGAGGTCCTCGCGGCCGGCGAAGGCACCGTGGGCGTGGTGCGCCACCTCCGGTTCGCAGCGGTCGAAGAGCACGGCCCTGGGGTTCGGGTCCCAGACGAAGGCGGACCGCAGGACGGTCTCGCGGTCGAAGACGGACTGCCAGGCCTTAACGAACCGGTCGGCGTCCAGCGGCCCGTGCCAGCGCCAGGCGAGCTGTTCGACATGGTGGTCGGGGCCGCCCAGGGACCCGGCGAGCAGCTCGCGCTGCAACGGGGTCACGGCGAACGTCTGCGGCAGCGGCCCGCAGGGACCCGGCCGCGCTCCATCGCCGTCGGCCCGCCGGGCGGGGTCCGGCGCGGGCACCGGGGCACTGGTGATCAGGTCGGCGAGCAGGCCCGCCGGATACGGCACCGGATCGCCGGCCGGATCGGGCAGTTCGAGGGTGTGGTGGTCGGGCCCGTGCCGGTGCAGCCGGAGCAGGTCGGTGTGCGGGGCGGGGTGGCCGGTGGCGATCCGGTCGAGTGCGGCCTGGAACAGCACCATGTCGAGCCGTCCCCGCATCTCCAGCACCGGCCGGGACTCCCGGCGGTGGTGTCCGGGGTCGAGCACCACGGTCATGGTCGGTGCCAAGGAGCGGTCGGTCACCATGAGTTCTCCTCCCCCTCTCACGGATCCGTCGGACACAACCGTCCGATCATGGATGCCGCCGCCACGTACCGCTGACACGGCGCTGACACGGCCCGGTCCGGCCCCCCTCAGCAGGGCTGGCGCAGGCCCGTGCTGGACAGTCCGCGGGCGGGCAGTTCGAGCACCTCGCACGCGCGCTCGGTGAGCTGATCGGGACTGGCCCCGCAGACCTGGGACACCGCGGCCGTGCGGCGTGAGCGGGCCGCCGTCTCGTGCGGGAGGGTGCAGCCCGCGGCCGTGCGGACGACGGCGCGAGCCGGCCGGCCGGCGGTCGCCGTGCCGGGCGGGTGGCCGTGGGCCGCTCCCGGCGGGCCCGCGGCCTCGCCCATGGTGAGCACCCGGACGTTGTCTGCGGCGGCCCGGGCAGGGAACTCCGTCCGGTCGGCCGGCAGCGGACCGTGCACCACCAGGATGTGCGGCCGGTGGGCGCGCGGCCCGGCGGCCGCCTCGGGCTCCGGGGTGCTCTCGCCGGTGACCCGGATGCCGGGATCGCCTTCGAGCAGGGTGCGGACGCCGACCCGGGCGAGCGGGTCGGCGCTCACGACGTGGACGCGTACGGCGGCGGGGCCCGGTGGTGCGGCCGGGGCGGGCCCGTCCTGGCACGCCCGGGGCGGGTGCGCGGCCGTGGGCAGGACGTGCAGGGTGGCGTGCCGTTCGTCCATGGCGGCGGCCTCCTCACGCTCGACACCGGCCACGGTAGCGACGGGCGGCGCGTCTCCCGGAATTCTCCAGCAGCCCCTTAGCGGTCCGCGAGCGGGCTGGTGTCCTGGGCGACGAGCTCGGCCACCGCGCCCAGGAACCCGTCGTCGAGCATGGTCGCCACGCGCGTGTCCCGGGACGGGTCGAGTCCGCAGTCGTGGCAGGCGATGCTGACCAGATAGCGGCCGAGCACCGGGTAGGTGCCGAAGGCCCACTCGCCGCGCTCGGCGGGGCTGCCGTCGGGAGCCAGCAGCGCGGGGCTGCCGGTGCCGAAGCCGAACTCGGTGAAGCCGAGCCGCAGTCCCTGGCCGAGCGCCTTGGTGTACGCCTCCTTCAGTGTCCACAGCCGCAGCATGGCCGCCGCCTGTTCGGCCTCGGGAAGGGCGGCGAGCTGCTCCTTCTCGGCGAAGGTGCACACGTGGTCCTGCAGCAGCTCGAAGGACATCCGGCGGTCGGCGGGTTCGGTGTCGACGCCGATCCGGCCGAGGCGGCTGATGCCGACGGCGATCAGCTCGTCGGTGTGGGTGAGGCTGACGTCGACCTGGTCGAAGCCGCGCAGATAGGGGCGGCCGCCGATCCGGTACGCCAGGTCGATGTCGCCCGGGTCCAGCCCCAGCGCGGCCGCCGCCGTGTACTTCACGGCGAGCCGGGAGGCGGCGAAGCGCTGGCGGATCACCGGGTCGGGGGTGCGCCGGTAGCGCTGCCAGTCCCGGCCGAGCAGGGCGCGCAGACCCTGGTCGGCGACGATGGCGGGCAGCCACTCGCCCCAGGTGGTGTACACGGTGGCGTTGCCCCGCAGGGCCATGCCCTGCGTCACCCGCTGCCACGGCCCGCGGGGGCCGCAGATGTGCACGGGCGGTGTGAGGCGCGCGTCGTCGGTCATCGCCGTGCCCTTCCGAAGGGGTGTGCCGCGTGGGGTGTGGTCGGGTGTCACTGGGCCAGCGCCGTCGCGTCCAGGTCGCAGCTGCGGCCGGAGCGGAAGCGGCGCACCAGCTCCTGAAGGACCATCTCGACGCAGTCCTGGGACAGTTCGGGCACCGGGATGCCGAGCCTGCCGCCGATCCGGGACAGCGCGAGGACCGCCCAGGCCGGCGCGGCGAGGAAGGGGTCGGAGCCGTCCTGGCCCTCCCACACGCCGAGTACCGAGGCGGCGGCGAGGACGAGGGCGTAGCGGTCGCTCAGCGCGCACACGGCGGGGTCCGTGAGGATGCCGGGGCCGATGTCGGGCAGGGCCCGGCAGGACTCGCGCAGGGCGCGCAGTTCGGTGACGAACGCCTCGGCGAGGTCGGCGAGCGCGGCCATCTGACCGCCGACGGAGCGTACGTCGGCGAGGCGGGCGGCCGATCCGACCAGGGATGCGGCCATGAAGTCGCCGCCGCCGGCGATGGACAGCAGCCGGTAGTCGAGGGCGGGCAGGTCGGCGCCGGCCCGGAACAGCTCGGGCGGCGGTTCGTCCTCGGCGAACCAGGCGCGTTCGGCGAGGGCGCGCAGCTGGGGCACGATCACGGCCTGGCAGGCGGCGGTGCCGGCGTGGCCGAGCCCGGCCACGGGCAGGTCGCGGGCCAGCTTGTCCAGGGCGCCGTACTCGGAACTGGTGCGCTCGTAGCCGCGGGAGCCGAGGACGGTGGCGAGTTCTTCCAGGTTCTCGCGCAGCAGGTCGGGCACCACGTACTTGACGGCGGCGGCGAGCACATGGGTGCGGTCGGGCAGCAGGCCCAGGGCGCGCAGTGCGACGGTGGCCATGCTGTCGCTGGCCAGCAGGTCGGCGAAGACTCCGGTGAGCGGGCCCCGCCAGCGGCGGGCGATGGGCCTGGAGCGGCCTGCGGTGACGGCGCGCACGGCGGAGTGCAGCA
This sequence comes from Streptomyces sp. 4N124, assembly GCF_052245395.1. NCBI lineage: Bacteria > Bacillati > Actinomycetota > Actinomycetes > Kitasatosporales > Streptomycetaceae > Streptomyces > Streptomyces sp. 4N124. The sequence continues at coordinate 35,561 of NZ_JBQQBS010000062.1, read as the reverse complement.
CGGTGTCGGCGGCCGCGACGACGGTGCCGGCGATCAGGCAGCGGTTGACCTGGTAGGTGCGCAGGGCCAGTGCGACACCCTCGCCGGGCCGGCCGACGAGGGCCTCGTCGGGCACCGCGCAGTTGGTGAACTCCAGCCCGGAGAACACGCAGCCGCGCATGCCGGTGGTCTCGACGCGGGGCAGGCCTTTTATCGTGTCGGGCAGGTCGTCGGGGCGCACGAGCAGGACGGAGTGGCTGCGCGGGGTGCGGGCGGCGTCGGTGCGGGCGTAGACGACGTAGGCGCCGGCGCGGTCCGCGTTGATGATGACGTCCTTGCGGCCGTTGAGCAGGTAGCCGCCGGCGGCGCGGTCGCGGTGGGCGGTGAACTCGTCGCGCAGGATGGCGTTGGCGTGCGCGAGTTCGTGGTGGACGATCGCGGCGCGGCCCTGGTCGAGCAGCAGCCGGGCGGTGCTGCGACGCTGGCCCTCGGTACCGGCCGACCAGACGGCGGAGGTGGCGAACAGCGAGGTGATGCCGGAGCCGAAGCCGAGGGCGACGTCCCGGCGGAAGACCGGGCGCAGCACCTTGGCGAGCAGGTCGGCGCGGGTGAGGCGGCCGCCGTACTCGGCGGGTACGAACTCGGCGCCCAGGCCGGTCTCGGTGAGCAACTGCTCGGTCTCGGCGGGAGGTTCACGTCGTGCGTCGGCGGCGAACAGGGCCTTGAGGCCGTGCAGGTTGGCCGGGTCGTGGGGGTCTCCCAGGAGTGCGTCCAGCCGCGCGGCGCGGGTCAGCGCCGCCGCCTCGGCGGAGTCGTGCGTGCGCCCCCCGTCGATGCGGTCGGCGTGGATCTCGGCAGTGGTGGCCATGGTGGCGTGGATCAACTCCTTCGTCATGGACCGCCTCGTACCGGACCGCCCCGTCCCGACGGCTCGGCCCCGCCTCGACGGCTCGGCGCCGGGCTGCCCCGCCCGTCACCGCGGACCGGCCCCGGCGACAGCCCATCAACAGGCGCTCGGGAAACGGCTGACGACTGCTTGCGTCGCGCTTGAGCGGCGGCGGACACCAGGCGTGGGCGCACCTTCGGGCCGCGGACCCGGCCTGTGCGGTGCGGCCGGTCACCGCTCGCACAGGTGGGACAGCGCCTTCAGCAGGGCCGCACTGTCGCCGACCGCCGGGGGCGTGGCGGCGGTGGGGGCACACGGGCCGCAGGTCAGGACGTGGGCGTGGCCTGCGGTGCGCAGGCGGTGTTCCGCGCTCTGGGCTGTCGCGGCGAGCGGGGCGCCGGCTCGGCGGGCCGCGGGGCGCAGGGACGTCGTGCCGGTGACGTGTGCTGCCGCGAGGGCGCCGACGCCGTCCCCGGCGACGGCCGTGGCGTGCACGCCCCAGTCCTGCAACAGGCGGTACAGCGCCACCTCGTAGGCGAACAGCGCGGCCTGGCCGAACTCCGGCCGCCGCAGCAGCCGGGCGTCGACCCCGTCCTGCGGGGCGAACACCACGGCGGCGAGCGGCAGTCCGAGCACCTCGTCCAGGGCACCGCACACCGTGTCGAACGCCGCGCGGAACACCGGGAACGTCCCGTACAGGGCACGGCTCAGGGGCAGCGGCCACCCGCGCCACGCGGGAAACAGCACGGCCGGCCGCGGCCCGCCGCACAGGGTCCCCGCCGCGCCCGGCGGCTGCGGACCGGTCGCCCGCCCGGCCGGCGGCCGGCCGCCGGCCCGCGGCTGCGGGCCCGTCGTCCTGGTCAGTGGCACGGGCACCGTCCCTCACAGCATGCGGACCGCGGACTGCGCGTACCGCTTGGCCAGTTCCAGGGTGGCCGTGCTGTTGCGGCCGAGTGCCTCGCGGACATAGCGGCGGGCGTCGGCGACGGTCGCGCCCGCCCCGAGGACCGGTTCGACGGCCTCTTCGCGCAGCACGACGCTGTGCTGCGAGGTGATCGTCACCCCGGTCTCGTCCGGGACGACGGACCACTCGCCGGTGTGGGCCGTCATCAGCGCGGGCGTGACCGTCTGCTTGTAGACGATGCGGCCGGCGTGCGGGAAGCACACCCGTACCGACTCCGTGGTGTGCACGGAGCCGTCCGCGGTCGTCGTGTCCATGGACATCACCTGCACGCCCGGCTCGTCCTCGGTGACATCCAGCCGGGACACGTGGGGGACGCGCTCGGGCCAGTTGGCCACCCGGTACAGGAAGTCGTAGACCAGCTCGGCGGCTCCCTTGACGCGCACCGAGTCCTCGAAGACGAGGATCAGCTCGTCCAGCCGGGTCCAGCGCTCGGCGATCCGGCGCAGATTCCCCAGCTCGGTACGGCTGTTGGTGTCGACGGCCCGCTCGACCCAGTCCACGCCCTCGGGGTCGTCGCCCTCGACGGTGAAGTCGTGCAGCAGGGTCAGCCGGGAGTGCGTCGCGTCGATGGAGTCGACGATCCAGGTGCCGAGCATGCTCTTGACCGGCGCGGCCGGCAGGTCCTGGCGGAACGTGATCCTGCGGTCCTGCGGCGACAGCCGGCGGCTCGACGTCCAGGACCTGACCTGCCCGTTGGCGGTGGCCCACATCCGCACCCGCTCCTGCGTGCCGTCGAACTCCAGCTGCTCGACGTGGACGTTGGGCGGGAAGTACAAGGGCCAGCGCGTGGCGTCGGCGATCAGGCCGTAGACCACGCCGGCGGGGGCGGCGACGTCCACGTCGTGCGCTGTCGTGTGCACTCGCTCGGCGGCCATGTGTCTCGGCACCCCTCTCTTGGTGTCAGTAATTGCCCAGCCCGCCACAGACGTTGAGCGCCTGCGCGGTGATGGAGGCGGCCTGCGGGCCGGCCAGATGGCCGACCAGGCCCGCCACCTCCTCGGGCGTGGAGTAGCGGCCGAGCGGGATCTTCGCCTCGAACTGCTCGCGGACCTGCTCGGTGGTGGTGCCCAGCGCGTTCGCGTAGCCCTGCCGGACCCGCTCGGCCATCGGGGTCTCGACGTAGCCGGGGCAGACGGCGTTGACGGTGATGCCGGCCGGGGCCAGCTCCTTGCCGAGCGCCTTGGTGAAACCGACGACGGCGTGCTTGGAGGCCGAGTAGGGGGCTCCGAGCACCACGCCCTGCTTGCCCGCGGTGGAGGCGATGTTGATGATCCGGCCGTGCGCGGCGCCGGTGATGCCACCGTGGTTGAGGACCTCGCGGGTGAGCAGGAAGACGCTGTTGAGGTTGGTGTCGATGACGTCGTGCCACAGCTCGTCGGAGATCGAGGCGGTGGGCCCGCCGCCGCTGCGGCCGGCGTTGTTGACCAGGACGCTGATCGGGCCGAACGCGTCGACGGCGGCCCGCACCAGGGCGGCCACGGAGTCGGCGGAGCGGACATCGGCGGCCGCTCCCGCCGCCTCCAGGCCCTGCGCGCGCAGGTCCTCGACGGTCTGCTTGACCTTCTGCTCGGTGCGCGCGCACACGAAGACGCGGTGCCCGCGCTGCCCGAGCTCACGGGCGATGGCCAGTCCGATGCCGCTGGTGCCACCCGTGACCAGGGCCACCGGCTTCGGCTGCGTCGCTGTCGTCATCGGTCTGCCTCCCGTACGGCGATGGTGCTCAACACCCTGTCCCGGCCGGCTGGAGGGGCGGACGAGGCCCCCTTGAGGGACGGTGTGCGAACGCCGAGGCCCGGCGCGGCGAGCGCCCCGGCCAGCTCCGCGTCCGTCAGCCGCCGGCCGCGTGCGGCGAGGTAGCCGTCGGGGCGGATCAGCAGCCAGCCGCCCGCGTCCAGGCCGAGCGCGTCACGCAACGCCCGGTCGGGGTCGGGCAGCGGCCCCGGCGCGGCGGCGGACCGGGCGCCGACGGTGCGCACCGACAGCCAGGCGCCGTGCGCCGCGGCCGCGCGGGCCGCGGTCTCGGCCGGTACGGCATCGAGGGCGCCGTCGCCCTCCGCGTACAGCAGCGTCCAGCGGACGTCGCGCAGTTCGTCGGCGAGGGCGTCCGGCCCGGCGGCTCCGGGGCGTGCGGCGGCGGCCGCGCAGACGCGCCGGCCGGGTGCGGGGCCGGTGCCCCGCACCCGGTCCTCGCAGCGCCGGGTGAGCGAGGAGTTGTCGTAGCCGATGCGCAGACCGGACATGCCGCCGAGCACCTTGCGCTGGATGGCGCGGCGCAGTGGTGGCACGTTGCGTACGACGCTGAAGACGACCGGCAGCGCGGCCGCGGCGAGCAGGTTCTTGAACTGCACGAGGAAGGTGGCGGTGCGGGTCGAGCCGAGCAGGGCCCGTCCGACGGGCACCCGCTCCTCGCTGTAGGTGTCGAGCAACTGCCGCCCGGCGTGGCCGAGTTCGACGTCGGCCAGCTTCCAGGCGAGGTTGTACGCCTCCTGGATGCCGGTGTTCATGCCCTGCCCGGAGGCGGGGCTGTGGACGTGGGCGGCGTCGCCGGCGACGAAGACGCGGCCCTCGTGCATCCGGGGCACCATGCGCTGCTGGAAGGTGAACACCGAGGTCCACTCGGGTTCGCCGACGGCGACACGGGTGCCGAGCCCGCTGCTGAGCTTTGTGGTGAACCTGTGGCGGGCGTCGTCCGCGCCCTGGTCGCCGGGGGCCGTGTCGAGCAGCCGCCAGTGGCCGGCGCGGGCGTAGGGGACCATCATCAGGGCCTGTCCGCCGGTGTGGACCCAGTAGATGCTGTCCGGCGGCAGGGTGGTGGCGACCGGGGCGTCGGCGAGCATCCAGGTGTCGCGGCTCTCGCCGATCAGCGGCAGGCCGAGCTGCTTGCGGACGGTGCTGTGCCCGCCGTCGCAGCCGACCAGCCAGTTCGCCCGGGATACCTCTTCGCCGCCGTCGGCCCGCTCCAGCCACACCCGCACGGAGTCGGTGTCCTGTTCGAAGGCCTTCACCTTCACGCCCCACTCGATGTCGACGCCCAGGTCGGCGACGGCGTCGCGCAGGACGGCCTCGGTGGCGCTCTGTTCGACGATGACGGTGTACGGGTAGCGGGTCGGCATGCCCGAGTAGTCGGCCTCCAGGCGCACCAGTCGCCGTCCGGAGGCGAACATGGTGAACGCCCGGTTCTCCCGGCCCCGTATCCGCAGCGCGTCGACGACGCCCATCTGGTCCAGGGTCTCCAGGGTGCGCGGGTGCACGGCGACGGCCCTGCTGGTGCGGGCGGGTCCGGCGGCCGCGTCGACGAGCCGGACCCGCAGTCCCCGGCGGGCCAGTTCATGGGCGGCGGTCAGGCCGACGGGTCCGGCGCCGGCGACGAGGACCTCGGGCCGCGGGTCAGCGGGCACCGGCGGACTCCTCCACCGTCTGGTACAGGCCCGGCTCGGGGGCGGCGTGCGGCACGAGCTGCTTGACCAGGGCCTGGAACTCCTCGCTGCGCGCGGCCCGCTGGTGGGAGGCGGCGTCCTGCCAGACGGCGACCTCGAGGAAGACACGGGAGTCGCCCACATGGCGCAGGGTCTGGTTGCTGACGTGGCCGGGCTGGGCGCTCATGTAGGCGGTGAGGCGGTCCTTGACGGCCAGGAACGCGTCGATGTCGCCGTGCACGGTCAGCTTGTTGACGAAGGTCACCACGGTGGGTCTCTCCTCGGAGTCGGTCGAAGGTGGGTCGAAGGTGGGTCGAAGGCCGGCTGCAGGGGGCCGGTGGGGGTCTGTGGTGCCGTCAGGCGGCGGCCTCGGCGGCGGCGCGGGTGCGCAGCCGGTGGCGCACGTCCCGGCGGGCGGGCTTGCCGCCCGGGTTGCGCGGGACGGCGTCGAGGGCCTCGAGCCGGCGGATCCGGTCGGCGTGGCCGAGGCGGGCGTTGGCCCGTTCGGCGACGGAGTCGAGCAGGTCGAGGGCCTCGGCGGCGTCCTCGGGGACGTCGCGCAGGACGACGCCCGCCCAGACGACGGCGCCGTGCACGGGGTCGGGCCAGTCGGCGGCGATGCATTCGGCGACGCGCGGGTCCTCGGCGAGGATCCGCTCGACGGCGGACGGCGAGACGAGTTCGTTGTCGTACTTGAAGACGTCGCCGAGCCGGTCTACGAGGTGCAGGCCGCCGGTGTCGTCGAGGTAGCCGACGTCGCCCGTGGTCAGCCAGCCGTCGGCGTCGAGGGGCGAGGGTTCGGCGTCGTCCAGGTAGCCGGCCATCACCTGCGGGCCGCGGATCTGTATCTCGCCGGTGGACCAGACGTCGACGGGCTCGCGGCCGCCCAGGGAGACGATCCGGCATTCGGTGCCGGGGACCGGGGGCCCGACGGCGCCTGGTTCGGGCGATGCGCCGGGAAGCTGGTTGTGGGCGAGCGGGGAGAGTTCGGCGAGGCCGTACCCCTGGATGACGGGGACGCGCAGCGCGTCGCGCAGCCGGCGGGCGGCGGCGGGTGCGAGAAAGGTGCCGCCGGACAGTACGGCGGTCAGCCGCGGCCCGGCCGGCACGCCCTGGGTCTGCGGGCCGAGCCGGTCGTCGGCGGCGAGCCGGTGCAGCCGGGCGGGCAGGCCGTAGTAGTGGGTGGCCCCGGCGCGCGCGGCGGCGCCCAGCGAGGCGACGGGGTCCGGGTCGCGGCACAGCACCTGCGAAGCCCCGGCATACATACCGGAGTTGAGGTGCATGACGTGGAACAGCGGCAGGTGGTTGAGGGTGACCGAGTCGCCGTCGAGCCGGTGCGCGAGGGCGATCTGGGCCGCGTTGGCGACGAGGTTGCGGTGGGTGAGCCGCACCCCCTTGGGCCGGCCGGTGGTGCCGGTGGTGAACTGCACGCACGCCACATCGTCGACGCCGGCCGCGGCCTTCTCGTACGGCGTGCCGGGCACGGTCGACAGGGCGGCGGCCCAGGGCAGCGCGGCGCCGGGTACGACACCGTCGTCGGCGTCGGTGACGACGACGGTGCGCAGCCGCGGCAGCCGGTCGCCGATCTTGGTGAGGAGTTCGGCGGTGGCGGTGGGCACGAAGGCGACCTCGATGCCGGCGGCGGCGCACACATGGCTCAGGGCGGCCTCGCCGAGCAGCGGGTTGATCAGGGCGATGGTGTGGCCGGCGCGGGCGATGCCGTAGTAGGCGGCCGGGAAGGCGGGGTCGAGGACGTTCGCCACGCCGACGGTGCCGGGCCCGTCGAGGGCGCCGGCCAGCCAGTGGGCGACCCGGTCGGCCTCGCGGTCGAGTTCGGCGAAGGTCACGGTGGCGCGCTCGGTGGTGAGCGCGGCGCCCTCGGGTTCGCTGACCGCCGCGCGGCGCAGCAGGCCGTCGAGCGGGATCTGCGGGTACCTGAGTTCCGGCACGGGCGACCTCCTGGCTCCGGATCGGGCGGTCGGTTGAGGTTGAGGCTGAGGTCCTCACCGTCCGCGCAGCGACTTGAGGAGGCTTCGAAGAGTGCTCGATCCCGGCCGCAGAAGCTGTCCACGACGGGGTGAGCCACGGTGCCGCCCCCGCAGCGATGACCGACCCACGGAAGCGGAGCCGTCCCATGCCCGAGCTGACCGAAGCGTCCCCGTCCGGCCTGCTGCAGTACGCCGAAGTGCAGTGGTTCTACGCCCGCCAGATGCAGCAACTCGACCTGGGCAAGGCCGAGTCGTGGGCCGCCACGTTCACCGAGGACGCCGTCTTCGACGTACCGACGCTGCCCGAGCCGGTCACCGGCCGGACCGGGCTGGTCGCGGCGGTTCGGCGGGCGCGCGCGCAGCTGGCGGAGGCGGGCGAGCGGCACCGTCATGTCATGGGGATGGTCGACGTCCTGGAGCGGTCCGACGGCGCGCTGGACGTCCGCTCGTACACCACCGTCTACGCCTCGGCCCTCGGCGGTGCTTCCCGGGTGCACCGGGTGTGCGTGTGCGAGGACGTCCTGGTGCGGGTCGACGGCGCACTGCGGGTCGCGCACCGCCGAGTGACCCGGGACGACCTGCCCTAGGCGGGCCTCGATCGGCCCTGTCAGGCGTGGCAGGCGGGCAGGGCGCCGTGGTACTCGGTCATCTCGCGGAACAGGGCGCCGACGTCGAGCGGGGCGCCGGGCTCGGCGCCGGCCAGCTCGGCGTAGGCCCGGTGCAGGTTCGGCACGAGGCGCTCGGCGTCCAGGAGATGCTCGTAGGGTCCCGGGCCCTGTTCGCGGGCGAGTTCGAGCGGGCTCAGGCCCGCGGCGGCGCCGGAGCGGGCCTGTCGCGCGAGCCAGCCGAAGTACTCCTCGCCCGCGTCGAGGAGCTCGGGCCCGCCGACCGGTCCGTGGCCCGGTACGACGGTCACCGGGTCGAGGGCGCGCAGCCGCCGCAGCACGGCCAGCGAGCCGGACACCGAACCCATCAGGCAGAACGGGGTCACCCCGTTCATCAGCACGTCACCGGCGAACAGCACCCGCTGCCGCGGCAGCCACACCGCGGTGTCGCCCCGGGTGTGGGCGGCGGGCCCGAGGTGGATCAGCTCGGCGCGCACCTCGCCCAGGTGCACGGTCAGAAAGTCCCGGTACGTCAGGTGGGGCAGCGTCACGTCGATGTCGCCCCAGCACACGTCGGGCCACAGGGTGGTCAGGCCGAGCCCGGCCGCGGCCATCTCGGCGCGGGCGTTCTCGTGCGCGACGACGACGGCCTCGGGGAAGAACCGGTTGCCGAAGGTGTGGTCGCCGTGGAAATGGGTGGTGACCAGGGTGCGCGGCGGCACGGGGGCGGCGCGCAGCACTGCGGCGCGCAGGTGCCGGGCCCGGCGCTCGGTGGCCGCGGTGTCGACGAGTACGGCCCGGCCGTCGTCGCCGACGACGAGGCCCGCGTTGTTCAGGCACCAGCCGCCGTCCGGCTGGACGTAGGCGAAGACGCCGTCGGCGATCTCGGTGAGCCGGGCCGTGTCCGGGGCGGCCGTCGTCACCGGGCGTCCAGCGGGACGCGGGCGCCGTGGTACTCGACGACCCGGCCCTGGCCGTCGTAGCGCAGCTCGGCCAGCAGGCACCAGCTCGCGCCGTCGGCCTCGGCGGTCACCCTGAGGACCACCCGGTCGCCGTCGGCGAGGACGCTGTCGCAGGCCAGCCGCGGGCCGGCCGCGGCGAAGGGGTCGGTGAGGGGGCAGGGCTCGCCCCGGTTGCCCGCCTCGACCAGTGCGCGGGCCAGCTCCTTGTTGCGCTCCTGGACGGCGTGCCGGGTCAGGAGTCCGTGCAGGGTCTCGCTCAGGGGGTCCGCCAGGGTCAGGGGCATGGCCGCGCCTTTCGGGTCGCCGGGGACGTCTCGCCCGGCCAGGATCCGCGCACCGGATGGAGGGACATTGGAGAACCGGTGAATCCGGTCCGGCAGAATGTTTTCCGGAGCGCCCAGGGAAAGCATTCGGCCAACCCGTCCGGCATTCGGTGAAGGGAATCGGCCGGAATTCATCGTTTCCCGAATACCGCCGCTCCGACCGGCGGAAACGTCCCTCACCCCCTACTTCAAAGGACTCCGCGGCCTGCCGTAGGGGTTCGCGTTTTCACCACCCCTGATTTCGTGCGCGGCGATGGAATCGGCGTGCACCCCGGCATAGTTTGAAGGTCCATTCTTTTCCGGGGCGACTCCTATGGTGACGTGTATGACCGTGGGACAGCTTGTCGCACAGGAGGTCCGCGTGCGCGTTCGGCCGGTGCCCGGGGCCAGCGTCAGCGTCGACGCCGACGGGCACCTGGAAGTGCTCACGGAACCGGTCTGCCCGGCCGGCCGGTTCCGCTGCGGCCCCGTGGGCACGGCCATGTGGATCGCGCTGCGCCAGCAGGACGGCGACATCGAGGCCGCCGCCCGCATGCTGTCCGCGCTGTGGGGCACGGACCCCGCGAACACCCGCGCCGATCTCGACATCTGGGTGGACGAGATGCGCGACGCGGGGGTGGTGCGCTCGGAGCCCGAGCCCCCGCCGCACGCCCCCTGACCCCCTGTTCCGTCCCCGCTCGACCACCCCTGTAGGCGCCCTCCCAATGGTGGAGCGGGTTAGGGGTGGACGATTCGACGACGGGGGTCAGGATGAATCTGGTCGGCAGGACAGCGGTGACAGCCGCTCTGGAGGAGGCGCTTGCTCACTGCCTGGCGGGCGGTTCGGGCACCGTCCTTGTCGAAGGGCCCACGGGGTGCGGCAAGAGTGCCGTCGTGGACGCCCTCGTCGACCGGGCCCGCGCGGCCGGAGCCGTCGTACTCGGCGCCGTGGGTTCCCCCGCCGAACAGGACGTGCCGCTCGGCGTGCTGCGCCAGCTGGTCTGCAGCGACCAGGCCGTCGCGCAGCCCTCGCTCACCGCGGATCCCGCCGCGGCCTGCCGTGTCGAGGCCATGCAGGCCTTCTGCGCCCAGCTGCGCGAGCTGGGCGAGAGCACCGCGGTGGTGCTGTGCGTGGACGACGCGCACCACGCCGACGACGCCTCCGTGCAGTTCCTCCGGTACCTGGCGCGGCACGCCCGGTCGGCCCGCATCCTGCTGGCCGTCGCCGCCTCACCGCACGGGGCGCGCCAGGTACCGGAGGAACTGGCGACGGAGCTGACACGCCGGCCGGACTCCCGCCGGCTCCGGCTGGGCTGCCTGTCCCCCGCCGAGACGGCCGAGGCGGCCGAGGCGGCCGGACGGCCGCAATCCGGCGCCGAACTGCACGCGATCACCGGCGGGAATCCGCTGCTGCTGCGCGCCCTGCTGGCCGAGCCGGCCGGCTCGGGCGACGGCGCCACGGTGCGTGCGCAGCCGGCGCCCGGCGGTCCGTTCGCCCAGGCCGTCGCCGCCTGTGTGCAGCGCAGCGGCCCGGTGGCCGTCGAGGCCGCCCTGGCGGCCGCCGTGCTCGACGCGTGCGCCACACCCGAGCGGATCCAGCGGCTGCTCGGCGCCGACCCGTCTGCCGTCCGCCGGGATCTGGCCGCGCTTGAGGCATCGGGTCTGCTGGCCGGCGCCCGCTTGCGGCACTCCGCCGTGCGGGCCGCCGTACTGGACGGTGCTCCCGGCGACGCCCGGGCCGCACTGCACCGGCGTGCGGCGCTGCTGCTGCGCCAGGACGGGGCGGCGGTCACCGCGGTAGCCGATCAGCTGCTGGCCGCCGCCGCCCACGCGGGCGGCACCTCGTGGCAGGCCGGTGCCGCCGAGACCGAGGTGCTGCGCGACGCCGCCGAGGAACTCCTCGCCCGGGGCGAGGCACCACAGGCCATACGGCTGCTGGAACTCGCCCTGGACGGGTGCCGGGACGAGCAGCAGCGCGGCGCCGTCCGGATCCGGCTGGCCCGGATCACCTGGCGGTTCAGCCCGGCCGCCACCGAGCGCCATCTGACCGCTCTGCTGGACGAGCCGCACCCCGGCGTCGAACACGCCCAGCCGCTGGTGCAGTTGCTGCTCGCACAGGGCCGGCTCCCGGACGCCGCGCGGCTGCTGGACGGGCAGGATCCGGCCGAGGCGGGGGCCTCGTTCCTGGACGCGGCCGTCGAGTCCGGTGCCGCCGGTGAGCGCTTCCTCCAGGAGGCGCAGCTGACGGAGGCCACCATGGAGGCGATCACCCAGGCCCTGCGGTCCCTGGTGCACTCCGACCATCCCGAGCGGGCCGTGCCGTGGAGCCGGAACCTGCTCCAGGAGTCGGAGCGCTGCCGGGCCCCGGGCTGGAGCGCGGTCTTCGCCACCCTGCACGCCGAGGCACTGCTGCGCATCGGGGATCTGCGCGGTGCGTGCACCCACGCCCAGGCCGCCCTGGATCACCTGCCGGAGAAGACCGGCAGCACCTTCCGCTTCGCGCCGACCGCCGTCCTCATCCGCGCCCGCACCCTGATGGGCCAGTGCACCGAGGCGGCCCGGCTGGTCGACCAGCCGGTCCCGCAGCGCCTGTTCTGCGGGCTGTACGGTCTGGGCTTCCTGCGGGCTCGCGGCCTGCATCTGCTGACGTGCCATCAGCCGCAGGCCGCGCTCGCCGATTTCAAGGAGGTCGGCCGGCTGACGCAGCAGTGGGGCATCGACCGGCCCGCCCTGTTCCCCTGGCGCACCGACGCTGCCGAGGCGCTGCTGCGCCTGGGTAAACCGCAGCAGGCCGAACAGCTCGTACTCCAGCAGCTCGCCCTGCCCGACGCCCGGCGGCCGTGGGTGCGCGGTCTGTCCCTGCGGGCGCGAGCGCTCGCCTCGGGCTCCGCCCGGCAGCGGATGTCGCTGCTCACGCAGGCGGTCGACGAGTTGCACCGCTCAGGCGACCGGCTGGAGGCGGCCCGTGCCATGGCCGAGCTGGGGCAGGCGCTGCAGAGCGAGGGCACCACCCCCGCGAAGGGCAGCGCGATGATCCGTACGGCGTGGAATCTGGCCAAGGAGTGCGAGGCCGGCGCCCTGTGCCGGGAGATCCTGCCCGACGCGCCACTCGCGGACGGCGCGGACGGCCGCACCCCGCAGGACGCCGGCGCCGCGAAGTCCGCGGACCGGCTGAGCAGTTCGGAACAGCGGGTGGCCACGCTCGCGGCCCAGGGGCTGACCAACCGGGAGATCTCCGCGAAGCTCTACCTCACGGTGAGCACCGTCGAGCAACATCTGACCCGGGTGTACCGCAAGCTGCAGATCAGCAGCCGCGGTGAGCTGCCGGTGGACCTGGCGCTGGGCAGCGCGCAGACCGTCGGCTGGTGAGAGCGCGCCCGCACGCATGTCGGCGGCTCCCCGCGCGGGGAGCCGCCGACATGCGTGCGGGCGGCGTGGTTCACGCGCCGAGCAGTTCTCCCGCCCGGGCGGCCAGCACGGGGCGGTCGACCTTGCGGTTGGAGTTGAGCGGGAACTCGGCGACGTGCTCGAAGCGCCGGGGCAGCATGCCCTTGGGCAGGATCTCCCGCAGCGCCCGGGCCAGTTCGGCGGGGCGGCGGACCTGTCCGGTGTAGAAGACGACCAGTTCGGTGCTGCCCTCCACCGGCCGGGCCACGGTGACCACGTCCTGGACGCCCTCGCAGGAACGCAGCGCGTGGTCGACCTCGGCCAGCTCGACCCGCCAGCCCTGCACCTGGACCTGGGAGTCCAGCCGCCCGAGATAGACGAGTTCACCGCCGGGCAGCCGGCGCACCCGGTCCCCTGTGCGGTACCACAGCCGGCCGTCGCGCTCGGTGAACCGGCCCCGGTTGTCCTCGGGGTCGAGGTAGCCGCAGGCCATCTGCGGTCCGGTGATGAGCAGTTCGCCCTCGGTGCCGGTCTCGCTGCCGTCCTCGGCGAGCAGCACGTGGTCGTGGCCCTCGTGCACGGCGCCGATCGGGACCAGCCCGTTGACGGCCAGTTCCGGCGAGGTCTGCGGGTCCCAGCGGTGGCCGGTGATGGTGACGGTCAGCTCGGTCGGCCCGTAGATGTTCTCCAGCGTCGATGCGGGCGCCGCGGCCTGCCAGTCGGCGGCGTCCGCGCAGCGCAGCGCCTCGCCCGCGAAGAAGCTCCAGCGCAGCGTGGGCAGGGCCGCCGGGGAAAGGCCGCCCATGCGGCGGATCAGGGAGATCGCGCTGGGCGTGGAGAACCAGACGGTGATGCCCCGCTCGGCGAGGTGGGAGGGGATGTCGCGGTAGGCGCCCGGCGGGACGACGTCGACGACGGCGCCGGAGCCCCAGGCGCAGAACAGGTCGAACATCGCGCAGTCGAAGTTCAGGTCGAAGGTCTGCGTGAAGACGTCGTCGGGCGTGAAGTCGTAGCGGGCGTCCAGGAGCCGGAAGTAGTGGTGGGTGCTGGCGTGGGTGATCGGCACGCCCTTGGGGCGCCCCGTGGAGCCCGAGGTGAACAGCATGTACGCCACGTCCGACGCCTCGACCGGGCGCGGTTTTGCGAGGGCCAGGGCGGGGTCGGGCTCGGCGACCGGGATGCCGGCCTCGTCGTCGCCGTACGTCGAGCGCAGCACCGCACGTCCCCGCTCGTCGGCGATGACGGCCTCCGTACCGGACAGTTCGAGCATCCGCCGGGTTCGGGCGGCCGGGAAGTCCGGGTGCAGGGGTACGACGGTGGCGCCCGCGTAGAGCCCGGCCAGGATGCCGGCGTAGGCGGTGACGCTCTTGCCGGCCAGCACGCCGACGACCTTCGCGGACCCCAGGGACCCCGCCGTGACGAGGGCCCGCTCGTGCAGTTCGCGATAGGTCACGGTCGTGGCGCCGATGCGCAACGCGGCGCGCTCCGGGGACAGGGCAAGTCCGCGCAGGAAACGCTGGTACAGGGCGGGTTGCTGATACTCGGTCATTCTTCCTCCGGGGAATGCGGAACGTCCGGGAGATGCGGCCGGTGCGGGGCGGACCCGGAAAGATAGGGGTGCGCAACGGGTGCCCCGTGGCCGGTCACCGCTCTTAGCGTCGCTTCCTGGGAACCGACGACCTGCATTGCGGAAAGGGTGGAGCCACCATGTCCTGGGACCAGCAATTCGAGGATCTGCTCCGGGAGTACCTGCCGTTCCTTTCGTCCGACGAACCGCTCACCGCCGACACGGAACTGCGTGACGCGGGGCTCGACTCGCTCGCCACGGTGGAACTGCTGGGCTCGCTGGAGGCGGCGTACGACGTCCGTTTCGTGGACGAGGCACTGAACCTCGAGACCTTCGCGACGCCCGCCACGCTGTGGGGGACGCTGTCGCGGATGGCCGAGGCGCGGGCGGCCGGCTGAACCGGTCCGGCCGTTCATCGCGGCCGCGGCCGTCTCGGACATCGTCTCAGACGGCCGCGGCCCGGCGGCGCGGCCGCAGGGCCCGGCGCGGGTCCGCCTTGAGGAGCTCGAAGTTCTTCGCCGCGACCGGCACCCGGGAGAACAGCGCGTCCTGGCCGGCCACACAGAGCCGGCCCACCCCCCGCTCGCGCAGCGAGGCGAGCGCGGCCGGCCAGTCGACCGGGCGGACACAGCCGTCCAGCAGCATGGTGCGCACCTGCTCGCCGGTGGTGAGCAGCGCGCCGTCCTGGTCGGCGACGACGGGGACGACGGGGTCGCGGAACGTGAGCCCCGCCATGACCTCGGTCTCCGCCTTGCGGCGCAGCCCGTGGAAGGCGGCCGAGTGCATGGGGGGTTCCATGACGTACAGGGGCAGCCCGCCGGCGGTGCGCAGCCGCTGCTGCAGCCACTCGATGCGGGACTTGCGCAGCGTGACCATGGCGAAGTCGTCGTCCACGACACAGGTGACGTCGTGCCACTCGCCCTGCTCGGTCAGTTCGGCCAGCACCTCGTCGAGCGTGTCCCGCCCGGTGCGGGCGAAGGACACAGTCGCGACCTCCTGCGGGTACTCCTCGGCGAAGAACGCGTCGAGGCAGCGGGCGAAGTCCGCGGTCAGCCGCACCCCGTCGGCGAAGGACAGCGCACCGGAACGCACCGCGGTGGCCTTGCCGCCGAAGCTGGGCCCGGTGCAGAAGAGGGGCTCTACGCCGAACTCGTCCTCGGCCCACCGGGCCAGTGCCAGGCAGTTCACCATGAAGGCGATCTGGGCGTATTCCGAATAGTCACCCTCGGCCCCGCCGAGGCGGTCGAAGAGCGAATACCCGAGAACCTCGTCCGTTTCCGCGAAGAGTTCCCGGGCGAAGGGGTTGACCAGCATGAACCTGGCCACCTCGGAGAATGGGGCGGGCCCCATTCCCGGAAACACCAGGGCAGTGCCGGTCCGGTTGTCAGTCTCCATGGCTCCCAGTCTGTTCTTCGGGCGCCGCGTCAAGAACCCCTATCGGCCCCTTAGAGGCACCTGCCGGAAATCCGCCGCCGGCTTGACTAGATTCCCTTGAGATATCCGGTCAGCACCTCGTGGAAGGCCTCCGGCTCCTCCAGATGCGGCAGGTGGCTCGACTCCTCGAAGATCACCCAGCGGGCGTCGGGGATCAGGTCCTGGTACGGCTGGACGGTCTTCGGGGTGGCCTCGTCGTACCGGCCGGACAGGATCAGCGTGGGCACCGCGATGTCGGGCAGGCAGTCCTCCACGCCCCAGTCGCGCAGGCTGCCGATCACATGGAACTCGGTCGGCCCGTTCATGGCGTAGTACACCGTCGGGTCGTTGTAGACCTCGTAGAACGAGGCCTGGTACTCGCGGGGCCAGGGCTTGAGCCGGCAGACGTGTTTCTCGTAGAACGGCGTCATCGCCTCGTAGTACTCCTCGCTGTCCGTCGTCCCGGCGGCCTCGTGGCGCAGCAGCGTCTCGTTGACGCCGGGCGGCAGCTGGGAGCGCAGCACCGCCATCTCCGCCAGCCACAGCGGGTAGGAGGCGGGCGAGTTGGCGATGACGAGGCCGCGCAGACCGGCGGGCCGGGCCGCGGCGTGCTGCGAGACGAGCAGCCCGCCCCAGGACTGCCCGTACAGCACGTAGCTGTCCTTGATGCCCAGGCACGTCAGCAGGTTGTCCAGCTCGGCGAGGAAGAGGTCGACGGTCCAGAAGTCCGCGCCGCGGCCCGGCAGATGGGTGGATCCGCCGTTGCCGAGCTGGTCGTAGTGGACGACGGGCCAGCCGCTCTCGGCGAGCCGGGCCAGCGGCAGCAGGTAGTCGTGGGTGGAGCCGGGCCCGCCGTGCACGACGACCACGGGCGGCAGCCCGGACGCGAGGTCTCCGGTGATGCGGTACCAGGTCTTGTACTCCCCGAAGGGAACGGTTCCCTTGGCACTCGGGGCCAACGCCATGTCCCTCACCTCTCAGCCAGTTCTGGGCACTCTTGCGACCGTAGGCGGGGCGGGACCGCGCGCACCGCCCCTAACGCACCCCTGAGATCCACTCCTCCACGGTCCGGGCGGTGTGCTGCGCGTCCTCCTCGACGATGGTGAAGTGAGTGGCGGGCACCGGCCGGTAGGTGTGCTCCGTGTGCCAGGGCCGGGCCTGCCATCCGTCGCCGGCGGCCGCCCCCGCGGGGTCGTCGCCGTCGGACAGGAAGGTGCGGTCGGCGCCGACGAACAGCACGGGCGCGGCGACCGGGCCCAGCGGGAACTGCGGCAGCAGGTCGAAGTAGGCCCGCATCGCGGACAGCTCCCGCTGGGCCCGGTGGTGTCGAAGAGCCCGAACTGGTCGTCGCGGTCGACCAGGGCGGCCGACATCTGCTCGAACACCTTGGCCTGCATTCCGCCGCCCGCCTCCTGGGTGACCCGGTAGGTGTCCACCAGGACCACGCCGGCCGCCGGGGCGGCGAACTCCGACTCCAGCCGGGCCGCCGTGCCGTAGGCGAGGATCCCGCCGGAGGAGTAGCCGAACAGGACGAACGGCTCGCCCTCGGCCGCGTCCAGCACGGCCCGGGCCAGCGCCGAGGTCAGCACGTCGACGGAGCCCGGCAGCTGCTCGCCGCGCGTGAAGCCGGGCGACGGCAGCGTGGCCACGTACCGGACGTCCCTGAAGTGCGCGGCCAGCCGGGCGTGCTGGTGCACTCCCCCGGTCGCCATGGGCGTGCTCAGGCAGATCAGCCGCGGCCGGGCGGGCCCGTCGGCCAGCTTCACCGGCCGCAGCGGGGCGGCCAGTTCCTCGTACGACTCGAAGGTGGGCCGCAGGTCGGCGACCGCGCGCAGCAGGTTGAACGCCTTGGTGGTCTGCCCGGCGAGGACGGTGTTGCGGAACAGGCCGCTGACCGTGTCCTCGGCCGCGGCGCCATGGCCGTCGGTGCGGGCGGCGGGCCCGTCGTCCCCGGCGGCGAGAACGGCCTCGGCCAGCCGGCCCGCCAAGCCCGACGGGGTCTTGCTGTCGAACACCGCCATGGGCGGCAGGTCCAGGCCGGTGGCCGTGTTCAGTCTGCCGCGCAGCTCCATGGCGCTGAGCGAGTCGACGCCGGCCTCCAGGAAGTCCTTCTCCGGGTCGATGGCGTCGGTGCTGCTGTGCCCGAGCACGGCGGCCGCGGTCTCCATCACCAGCTCCAGCAGCGCCCGCTCCCGCTCGTCCGCTTCGAGCCCCGCCAGCTTCCTGCGCAGGGCGCCCGAATCGGCCTTGGCACCGGTGGTGCGGCGGGTGGTGGTGCGGACCAGGCCCCGGAACAGGGGCGGCAGGCCGGCTCCGGCCGCACGCAGCGCCTTCAGATCCAGCTTGATCGGGACGAGGGCGGGGGCGGCGAGGGTGCCCGCGGTGTCGAACAGGGCCAGGCCCTGTTCGGGGGTGAACGCGTGGACGCCGGTGCTGTTCATGCGGTCGATGTCGGCCTGGCTCAGTTCACCGGCCATGCCGCCCGCCCACAGGCCCCAGGCCAGGGACTGCGCGGGCAGGCCGTTCGCCGTGCGATGCGCGGCCAGGGCGTCCAGGAACGTGTTGGCCGCCGCATAGTTGCCCTGGCCCGGGTTACCGAACACACCCGCCGCCGAGGAGAACAGCACGAACGCGGTGAGCTTCTTGTCCGCCGTCAGCTCATGCAGGTTCAGCGCCGCGTCCACCTTCGGACGCAACACCGTGTCCAGACGCTCCGGGGTGAGGGAGGAGATCACGCCGTCGTCCAGGACGCCGGCCACATGCACGACGGCGGACAGGTCGTCCACGTCGTCCAGCAGCGCGGCCAGCGCCTCCCGGTCGGCCGCGTCGCAGGCGCCCACCGACACCTCGGCACCCAGAGCGGTCAGGTCCGCGACCAGTTCCGGCATGCCGGGGGCCTGCTCGCCGCGACGGCTCGTCAGCAGCAGGCGCCGCACACCGCGTTCGGTGACCAGGTGCCGGGCGAACAACCCGCCCAGGGTGCCCGTGGCGCCGGTCACCAGCACCGTGCCCTGGCTCGTGAACTGCGGCTGCGTCTCGGGGGAGGCAGGCGCCGGGGTGCGGGCCAGGCGGGCGCCGTAGGCCACACCCTCGCGTACGACGATCTGCGGTTCGCCCGAGGCCAGCGCCGCGCCGATGGCCTGCTCACTGTCGTCGTCGGTGTCGACCAGGGTGAAGCGGTCCGGGTCCTCGGACTGGGCCGAGCGCACCAGACCCCACACGGCCGCACCGGCGAGATCGGTGACGTCCTCCCCCGGCAGCGCGACCGCACCCCGCGTGACGACCACCAACCGGCCCTCGGCGGACTGCAGTTCGGCCAGCATGCGATGGACGGCCGCGCGTACCGCGTCCGCGTCCGTGCCCGGCTCGCAGCGCAGCACGGTCACCTCGGCGGGCACCGAACCCGGCGCAGCGGGCAGCCGCGTCCACTCCAGCTGGAACAACGACTCGTGGAACGCCGAACCCGTCGATGCCGCCGCCAGCTGATCCGCCGAGATCTCCCGCAGCGCGAGCGAGCCGACCGAGGCCACCGGACGGCCCTCGCCGTCGGCGACCTGCAAGGCCACACCGTCGGTGCCGGCCGAAGACAGGCGCAGCCGGACCCGGGTGGCGCCCGAGGCGTGGAAGGACACGCCGGTCCACGCGAACGGCAGGCGGGCTGTACGGTCCTCCCCGCTCTCCCGCAGCCCGATGGCGTGCAGGCAGGCGTCCAGCAGCGCCGGATGCACCCCAAAACCGTCGACATCCGTGTCTGCGGGCAGGCTCACCTCGGCGAAGACGTCACCGTCGGCGGACCGCCAGGCGGCCGTGAGCCCCTGGAACACCGGCCCGTACTCCAGACCAGCCTCCGCCAGCCCCTCGTACAACCCCTCCACATCCACCTCGGACGCACCCCGCGGCGGCCACACCGACAGGTCGAAGGTGCCCGGGTCCGCGGCGGTGTTCTGGGCCAGTGCGCCGATCGCGTGGAGGGTCCACTGGACGTCGTCGGCGTCCTCGCCACGGGTGTACACGCGCACCGCGCGACGGCCACCGGACTCGTCCGGCTCGTCCACGACGACGTGCACGACGGCGCCGCCGTCCTCCGGCAGCACCAGCGGGGCCTGCAGGGTGAGTTCCTCGAGCCGGTCGCAGCCGACCCGGTCGCCCGCGGCGATCACGAGCTCGACCAGGCCGGTGCCGGGGAAGAGGACCGTGCCGCCCACCGCGTGATCGGCCAGCCAGGGCTGGGACGCCGTCGACAGCCGGCCCGTCAGCACCACCCCGTCCGTGTCGGCCAACGGCACCGCCGCGCCCAGCAGGGGATGACCCGCCGGATCCAGACCGGCCTCGGTGACGCCGCCCAGGTCGGCGGCGATCCAGGACTCGGCCAGGTAGTCCATGGTGTGGAACCAGTAGCGCTGGCGCTGGAAGGCGTACGTCGGCAGGTCGACGCGTTCGGCGCCGGTGCCGTCGTAGAACCGGGCCCAGTCCACCGTGCCGCCCCGGACAGCGATCCCGGCGACGGCGGAGACCAGCTCGGTCACCTCGGCGCGGTCGCGGCGCAGGGCCGGGATGAAGGCGGCGTCCTCGACGGTCTGCCGGCCCATTGCGGTCAGGACGGCGTCGGGGCCGAGTTCGAGGTAGGTGGTGGCGCCGGAGGCGTCGAGGGTGCGGACGGCGTCGGCGAAGCGGACGGCTTCGCGGACGTGGCTCACCCAGTAGTCGGGGTCGGCGAGGTCGGTTGCGGCGGCGAGCGTGCCGGTCAGCGTCGAGACGATGGGGACGGCCGGTTCGCCGTACGAAATCGAGGCGGCCACGGCGCGGAAGTCGTCGAGCATCGGTTCCATCAGCGGGGAGTGGAAGGCGTGCGAGACCTTCAGACGGGTCGTCTTGCGGCCCTCCGCCTCGAAGTGCGCCTTGATCCGCAGGACTTCGTCCTCGACGCCGGAGACGACGACGGCGGCGGGGCCGTTGACGGCGGCGATGCCCACGCCCTCGGCCAGCAGCGGACGTACCTCGTCCTCGGTGGCCTGGAGCGCGGCCATGGCGCCGCCCGCCGGCAGCGCCTGCATCAGCTTGCCGCGCGCGGCGACCAGCTTCGCGGCGTCCGCGAGGGACAGGACCCCGGCCACGTGCGCGGCGGCGAACTCGCCGATGGAGTGCCCGGCCAGATAGTCGGGCCTGATCCCCCACGACTCCACCAGCCGGAACAGGGCGACCTCGATGGCGAACAAGGCGGGCTGGGTGAACTCGGTGCGGTTCAGCGCCTCGCCGTCCTCGCCCCAAATGATGTCCCGCAGCGGCAGGCCGTCCAGCTCGGCCAGCACCGCATCGAAAGCCTCCGCGAACACCGGGAACGCCTCATACAACTCCCGCCCCATACCCAGCCGTTGCGCCCCCTGCCCGGTGAACAAGAACGCCGTACGTCCAACGCCCCGCACGCTCCCCCGCACCACACCCGCAGCCGCACGGCCCTCGGCCAGCGCCGCCAGGCCGGTCAGCAGCTCCTCGCGGTCCGCGCCCACCACTCCGGCCCGGAAGTCCAGGGCGGTGCGGGTGGCGGTGAGGGAGTACGCGGTGTCGAGGGGGCGGAGGTCGGGGTGGGATGCGAGGTGGGTCCTGAGGCGTTCGGCCTGGCCGTGCAGGGCTTGTTCCGTCTTGGCGGACAGGAGGAGCGGGACGACGGGGAGGGTGGCCTCGGTCGTGGGCGGCTCGGTTTCGGGCTCGGGGGCCTGTTCGATGATGACGTGGGCGTTGGTGCCGCTGATGCCGAAGGACGACACACCCGCGCGCCGCGGACGGCCGGTCTCCGGCCACGGCCGGGACTCGGTCAGCAGCCGGACGTGACCGGCTTCCCAGTCCACCTGGTGCGTCGGCTCGTCCACGTGCAGCGTCGGCGGCAGCACCCCGTGCCGGATCGCCTCGACCATCTTGATGATCCCCGAGACACCGGCGGCCGCCTGCGTGTGGCCCATGTTCGACTTGATGGAGCCCAGCCACAGGGGCTGGTCGGCGGGGCGTTCCTTGCCGTAGGTGGCCAGCAGCGCCTGCGCCTCGATCGGGTCGCCCAGCGTCGTGCCCGTGCCGTGCGCCTCCACCGCGTCGATGTGATCCGGCGCCAACTGCGCGCTGGCCAGCGCCTGGCGGATGACGCGGCGCTGCGAGGGGCCGTTGGGGGCGGTCAGGCCGTTGCTCGCGCCGTCCTGGTTGACGGCGATGCCCCGGACGATCGCGAGGACGGGGTGGTTGTTGGCGTGGGCGTCCGACAGGCGCTCGACGAGCAGCATGCCCGCGCCCTCGCCCCAGGCCGTGCCGTCCGCGGCCGCGGCGAAGGACTTGCAGCGGCCGCTGCGCGAGAGGCCGCGCTGCCGGCTGAACTCCACGAAGGTCTCCGGCGTCGCCATCACACAGACGCCGCCGACCAGCGCGAGGGTGCAGTCGCCCGAACGCAGCGCCTGGACCGCGGAGTTGAGCGCGACGAGGGAGGACGAGCACGCCGTGTCCATCGTCACCGACGGGCCTTCGAGGCCGAGTGCGTAGGAGACGCGGCCGGAGGCTATCGAGCCGGTGTTCGCGTTGGCGGCGTAGTCGTGGTACATCATCCCGGCGAAGACGCCGGTGGCCGACCCCTTCAGCGCGGTCGGGTCGATGCCGGCCCGCTCGATCGCCTCCCACGCGGTCTCCAGCAGCAGCCGCTGCTGCGGGTCCATGATCAGCGCCTCGTTCGGGGAGATGCCGAACAGGGAGGGGTCGAATGCGGCGGCGTCGTGCAGGAAGCCGCCCTCGCGCACATACGTCGTGTTGGGGCGCTGCCCCTCGGGGTCGAAGAGCTGGTCGGCGTCCCAGCCGCGGTCGGCGGGGAATTGCGTCACCGCGTCCACGCCGTCGGCGACCAGCCGCCACAGGTCCTCCGGCGTCTCCACGCCGCCGGGATAGCGGCAGCTCATGCCGATGATGGCGATGGGTTCGCGGAGTGTGGCGGTGAGCTTCTTGTTCTGTGCGCGCAGCCGCTCGGTCTCTTTCAGCGCCGACCGGAGCGCGTCGACGAGTTTCTTCTGGTCAGAGCCGGTCATGACAGTTCTCCCGCTTCCCCGCCGCCGAGCGCCAGGCTGATGAGGCTTTCCGCGTCCATGTCGTCGATCGAGCCCTCCCAGGCCTCTTCGGCCTCGTCGGGTTCGGTCCGCGTGTCGCTGATTCCGCCGAGTTCGAGCAGGGCGTCGAGCAGACCCGCGTCCCGCAGCCTGCTGAGCGGGATCGACTGCAGGACCGCACGGATCTCCCCCTCGCCCGAAGCCACACCATGGCCGTCGCCGCCCGAGTCCGGGACGAGCTCCGCTCGGATGTGGTCCGCCAGCGCCCTGGCGTTCGGATAGTCGAAGACGAGCGTGGGCGGCAGGCGCAGTCCGCTGACGCTGTTGAGCAGGTTGCGGAACTCCACCGCGCTGAGCGAGTCGAAGCCCAGCTCGCTGAAGGCCCGGTCCGCGTCGATCGCGTCGGCGCCCGCGTGCCCGAGGATCGCCGCGGCGTGCCCGCGGACCGTCTGCAGCAGCAGGGCCTCCTGCTCCTCCGCCGGGAGGCCGGCGAGCCGCTGCCTGAGCACCGCGGCCGAGGCCCCGCCGCCCGCACCGGCGGTGCGGCGGGTGGTGGTGCGGACCAGGCCCCGGAACAGGGGCGGCAGGCCGGCTCCGGCCGCACGCAGCGCCTTCAGATCCAGCTTGATCGGGACCAGCGCGGGGGCTTCCAGGGTGCCCGCCGTGTCGAACAGGGCCAGGCCCTGTTCGGGGGTGAACGCGTGCACGCCGGTGCTGTTCATCCGGTCGATGTCCGCCTGGCCCAGCTCACCGGCCATACCGCCCGCCCACAGACCCCACGCCAGGGACTGCGCGGGCAGACCGTTCGCCCTGCGGTGCGCCGCCAGCGCGTCCAGGAACGCGTTGGCCGCCGCGTAGTTGCCCTGCCCCGGGTTACCGAACACACCCGCCGCCGAGGAGAACAGCACGAACGCGGTGAGCTTCTTGTCCGCCGTCAGCTCATGCAGGTTCAGCGCCGCGTCCACCTTCGGACGCAACACCGTGTCCAGACGCTCCGGGGTGAGGGAGGAGATCACGCCGTCGTCCAGGACGCCGGCCACATGCACGACGGCGGACAGGTCGTCCACGCCGTCCAGCAGCGCGGCCAGCGCCTCCCGGTCGGCCGCGTCACAGGCGCCCACCGACACCTCGGCACCCAGACCGGCCAGCTCCGCGACCAGTTCCGGCATCCCCGGGGCCTGCTCGCCCCGACGGCTCGTCAACAGCAGGCGCCGCACACCGCGTTCGGTGACCAAGTGCCGGGCGAACAGGCCGCCCAGGGTGCCCGTGGCACCGGTCACCAGCACCGTGCCCTCGCCGCCGAAGAGCGACGTCGGCTCGGATTCGGTGGGCTCCACCGGTGTACGGGCCAGGCGGGCGCCGTAAGCGGCCCCGCCGCGCACCACGACCTGCGGTTCGCCCGAGGCCAGCGCCAGGGCCAACGCGTCCGTGGTGTCCCCGTCGGTGTCGACCAGCACGAACCGGTCCGCATCCTCGGACTGGGCCGAGCGGACCAGGCCCCACACCGCCGCACCGGCGAGATCGGTGACGTCCTCCCCCGGCAGCGCGACCGCACCCCGCGTGACGATCGCCAACCGGCCCTCGGCGGACTGCAGTTCGGCCAGCATGCGATGGACGGCCGCGCGTACCGCGTCCGCGTCCGTGCCCGGCTCGCAGCGCAGCACGGTCACCTCGGCGGGCACCGAACCCGACGCAGCGGGCAGCCGCGTCCACTCCAGCTGGAACAGCGACTCGTGGAACGCCGACCCCGTCGAAGCCGCCGCCAGCTGATCCGCCGAGATCTCCCGCAGCGCGAGCGACCCCACCGACGCCACCGGACGACCCTCACCGTCCGCGACGGTCAGCGAGACCGCCTCCTCCCCCGCCGCGGTGAGCTTCAGCCGCACCCGGGTGGCGCCCGAGGCGTGGAAGGAGACGCCGGTCCACGCGAACGGCAGCCGCGCCGACCGCTCGTCCCCGCTCTCCCGCAGCCCGATGGCGTGCAGGCAGGCGTCCAGCAGCGCCGGATGCACCCCAAAGCCGTCGACATCCGTGTCCTCGGGCAGGCACACCTCGGCGAACACGTCGTCACCCGAGCGCCAGGCGGCCGTCAGCCCCTGGAACACCGGCCCGTACTCCAGACCAGCCTCCGCCAGCCCCTCGTACAACCCCTCCACATCCACCTCGGACGCACCCCGCGGCGGCCACACCGACAGGTCGGCCGACGGCTGGTCGGTGACCGGGGCGAGGA
Source organism: Streptomyces sp. 4N124 (assembly GCF_052245395.1). Lineage (NCBI taxonomy): Bacteria > Bacillati > Actinomycetota > Actinomycetes > Kitasatosporales > Streptomycetaceae > Streptomyces > Streptomyces sp. 4N124. The sequence continues at coordinate 10,789 of NZ_JBQQBS010000062.1, read as the reverse complement.
GTCCGACGGCGTGGCGCAGCCAGGGCTCGTCGGCGTCCTCGGTGCGCGAGTGGACGCTCACCGGCCGGGCCCCCGAGTCCGAGGGTGCCCCGACGGACACCTGGACCTGGACGCCGCCCTGTTCGGGCAGCACCAGCGGTGCCTCCAGCGTCAGTTCGTCCAGCGCCGCGCAGCCGACCTCGTCGCCGGCGCGGATCGCCAGCTCGACCAGGCCGGTGCCGGGGAAGAGGACCGTGCCGCCCACCGCGTGATCGGCCAGCCAGGGCTGGGACGCCGTCGACAGCCGGCCCGTCAGCACCACCCCGTCCGTGTCGGCCAACGGCACCGCCGCGCCCAGCAGGGCGTGTCCGGAGGAGCCGATGCCCATCGAGGAGAGCGCCGAGCCCGTCTCGGGTGTGCTCTCCAGCCAGTACGTGCTGCGCTGGAAGGCGTACGTGGGCAGGCCGTCGACCGGGAGGGCGCCGGTACCGGCGTAGAAGGCGGCCCAGTCGGGCGCGATCCCGGCGGCATACAGACGGCCCATGGTGCCGATGACGGACGCGGTTTCGGCGCGGTCCTTGCGGAGCGCGGCGGCCAAGACCGCCGTCTCCGACTCGACCGACTGCTGCGCCATCGCGGTGAGCACCCCGTCCGGGCCGAGTTCGACGAACGTGCCGGCCCCGGCCGACTCCAACACCCGTACGGCGTCGGCGAACCGGACCGCTTCGCGGACGTGGCGGACCCAGTACTCCGGGTCACCCAGCTCATCACCGCTGGCAAGCGTGCCGGTGAGGGTGGAGATGATCGGGATGGTCGGTTCGCCGTAGGACAGCTCCTGCGCCACGGCGCGGAAGTCGTCGAGCATCGGTTCCATCAGCGGGGAGTGGAAGGCGTGGGAGACCTTCAGGCGGGTGGTCTTGCGGCCCTCCGCCTCGAAGTGCGCCTTGATGCGCAGGACTTCGTCCTCGACGCCGGAGACGACGACAGCGGTGGGGCCGTTGACGGCGGCGATGCCCACGCCCTCGGCCAGCAGCGGACGTACCTCGTCTTCGGTGGCTTGTACGGCGGCCATGGCGCCGCCCGCCGGCAGGGCCTGCATCAGACGGCCACGCGCCACCACGAGCTTCGCGGCATCCGCCAGAGTCAAGACTCCGGCCACGTGTGCGGCGGCGAACTCGCCGATCGAGTGCCCGGCCAGATAGTCGGGCCTGATCCCCCACGACTCCACCAGCCGGAACAACGCCACCTCGATCGCGAACAGGGCGGGCTGCGTGAACTCGGTACGGTTCAGCCGCTCGGCGTCCTCGCCCCACATCACCTCCCGCAGCGGCAGGCCGTCCAGCTCGGCCAGCACCGCATCGAAAGCCTCCGCGAACACCGGGAACGCCTCATACAACTCCCGCCCCATACCCAGCCGTTGCGCCCCCTGGCCGGTGAACAGGAACGCCGTACGTCCAACGCCCCGCACGCTCCCCCGCATCACACCCGCAGCCGCACGGCCCTCGGCCAGCGCCGCCAGCCCCGCGAGCAGTTCCTCGCGGTCCGCGCCCACCACAGCCGCCCGGAAGTCCAGGGCGGTACGCCGGGTGGCGAGGGAGTAGCCGATGTCGAGGGGGCTCAGGTCAGGAGCGTTCTCCACGTACGTCCGCAGGCGCTCGGCCTGGTCGCGGAGTGCCTCGGGGGTCTTGCCGGAGAGCGGCCAGAGGACCGCGCCGGGAGCCGGCGCGGTGGCCGGATCCTGCGGTTCGGCGGCCGTCTGGGTTTCGGGGGCCTGTTCGATGATGACGTGGGCGTTGGTGCCGCTGATGCCGAAGGACGACACACCCGCGCGCCGCGGACGCCCGGTCTCCGGCCACGGCCGGGACTCGGTCAGCAGCCGGACGTGACCGGCTTCCCAGTCCACCTGGTGCGTCGGCTCGTCCACGTGCAGCGTCGGCGGCAGCACCCCGTGCCGGATCGCCTCGACCATCTTGATGATCCCCGAGACACCCGCCGCCGCCTGCGTGTGGCCCATGTTCGACTTGATCGAGCCCAGCCACAGGGGCTGGTCGGCGGGGCGTTCCTTGCCGTAGGTGGCCAGCAGCGCCTGCGCCTCGATCGGGTCGCCCAGCGTCGTGCCCGTGCCGTGCGCCTCCACCGCGTCGATGTGATCCGGCGCCAACTGCGCGCTGGCCAGCGCCTGGCGGATGACGCGGCGCTGCGAGGGGCCGTTCGGGGCGGTCAGGCCGTTGCTCGCGCCGTCCTGGTTGACGGCCGAGCCGCGCACCACAGCGAGGACCGGGTGGCCCTTGGCGCGGGCATCCGACAGGCGCTCCAGCAGAAGCATGCCGACGCCCTCACCCCACGCCGTGCCGTCCGTGGAGTCAGCGAACGACTTGCAGCGGCCGTCGGGGGCAAGCCCGCGCTGGCGGCTGAACTCCACGAACGCCTCCGGCGTCGCCATCACCGCCACACCACCGGCCAGCGCCAGCGAGCACTCCCCCGACCGCAGCGCCTGCGCCGCCAGATGCAACGCCACCAACGACGACGAGCACGCCGTGTCGACGGTCACCGAGGGGCCTTCGAGGCCGAAGACGTAGGACACCCGGCCCGAGGCCACGGAGCCGGTGTTCGTGTTGTCCTGGTAGTCGTGGTACATCATCCCGGCGAAGACGCCGGTGGCCGACCCCTTCAGGTTCGCCGGGTCGATGCCGGCCCGCTCGATCGCCTCCCACGACGTTTCCAGCAGCAGCCGCTGCTGCGGGTCGATGGCCAGCGCCTCGTTGGGGCTGATCCCGAAGAAGTCGGGGTCGAAGTCGCCCGCGTCGTGCAGGAAGCCGCCGTGCTTGACGTAACTGGTGTTCGGGCGCTCGGAGTTGGGGTCGTAGAGCTCATCGATGTTCCAGCCCCGGTTGACCGGGAACTCCGACACCGCGTCGACGCCGTCGGCTACCAGCCGCCACAGGTCCTCCGGTGTCTCCACCCCGCCCGGGTAGCGGCAGCTCATGCCGACGATCACGATCGGGTCGCCGTCGGCCGCGGCCAGGGTCGGTGCCGTGGCGGCGCCTTCGTCGGACGTGCCCGTGATCTCCTGGGTGAGGTGCCGGGCGAGTACGGCCGGGGTCGGGTAGTCGAAGACGAGGGTGGCGGGCAGCCGCCTGCCGACCATCTCGCCAAGGCCGTTGCGGAACTCGACCGCGCTGAGCGAGTCGAAGCCCAGCTCGCTGAAGGCCTGTTCGGGGTCGATCGCCTCCGGTCCGGCGTGCCCGAGGGTCGCCGCGGCGGTGGCACGGACCAGGCCGAGCAGCTCCGCCTCCTGCGCCTCGGGGGCCAGTCCGGCCAGCCGCCGGGTCAGGTCCGAGGCCGCTGGGCCGGCCGCCGCACCGCTGACCGTCCTGCGGGCCGGGCGGCGCACCAGGCTGCGGAAGAGCTCGGGCAGCTCACCGGGGCCGGCGCCGAGTGCCTTGACGTCCAGTTTGATCGGCATCAGGGCGGGCGCGGCGAGGGTGCCCGCGGTGTCGAACAGGGCCAGGCCCTGTTCGGGGGTGAACGCGTGCACGCCGGTGCTGTTCATGCGGTCGATGTCGGCCTGGCCCAGCTCACCGGCCATACCGCCCGCCCACAGACCCCACGCCAGGGACTGCGCGGGCAGACCGTTCGCCGTGCGATGCGCGGCCAGGGCGTCCAGGAACGCGTTGGCCGCCGCGTAGTTGCCCTGGCCCGGGTTGCCCAGGGTTCCGGCCGCCGAGGAGAACAGCACGAAGGCGGTGAGCTTCTGGCCGGCGGTCAGCTCGTGCAGGTTCAGCGCCGCGTCCACCTTCGGGCGCATGACGGTGTCGAGGCGCTCGGGGGTGAGGGAGGCGATCACGCCGTCGTCGATGACGCCGGCCACATGCACGACGGCGGACAGGTCGTCCACGCCGTCCAGCAACGCGGCCAGCGCCTCCCGGTCGGCCGCGTCACACGCACCGACGGACACCTCAGCACCCAACGCCGTCAGGTCCGCGACCAGTTCCGGCATCCCCGGGGCCTGCTCGCCGCGACGGCTCGTCAACAGCAGGCGCCGCACACCGCGTTCGGCCACCAGGTGCCGGGCGAACAGGCCGCCCAGCGTGCCCGTGGCACCGGTCACCAGCACCGTGCCCTGGCCGCCGAAGACCGAGCCGGGCCCGGCGTCCGACACCGGCGTGCGCACGAGGCGGGCGCCGTAGGCCACACCCTCGCGTACGACGATCTGCGGTTCGCCCGAGGCCAGCGCCGCGCCGATGGCCTGCTCACTGTCGTCGTCGGTGTCGATCAGGGTGAAGCGGTCCGGGTCCTCGGACTGGGCCGAGCGCACCAGACCCCACACCGCCGCACCGGCGAGATCGGTGACGTCCTCCCCCGGCAGCGCGACCGCACCCCGGGTGACGACCACCAACCGGCCGGAGGTGGACTGGAGTTCGGCCAGCGCGCGGTGGACGGCCGCCCGCACCGCGTCCGCGTCCGTGCCCGGCTCACTGCGCAGCAGCACCGCGTCACCGGGCAGCGCGCCCGGCGCCGCGGGCAGCCGCGTCCACTCCAGCTGGAACAGCGACTCGTGGAACGCCGGCCCCGTCGATGCCGCCGCCAGCTGATCCGCCGAGATCTCCCGCAGCGCGAGCGAGCCGACCGAGGCCACCGGACGGCCCTGCTCGTCGGCCACGTCCAGCGCGACCCCCTCGTGAGCGGTACGGGCGACGCGCACCCGGACCCGAGCGGCGCCCGTGGCGTACAGCGAGACACCGCTCCACGCGAACGGCAGCCGCGCCGACTCGGCGCCGCCCTCCAGCAGCCCGGTCGCGTGCAGGCAGGCGTCCAGCAGCGCCGGATGCACCCCAAAACCGTCGACATCCGTGTCTGCGGGCAGGCTCACCTCGGCGAAGACGTCACCGTCGGCGGACCGCCAGGCTGCCGTGAGCCCCTGGAACACCGGCCCGTACTCCAGACCGGCCTCGGCCAGGGCGTCGTACAGGCCCGTCAGGTCGACGGCCTCGGCACCGGGCGGCGGCCACTGCGCGAGGTCGAAGGAGGCGCCGGGCGTACCGGGGGCGAGCACACCGGTGGCGTGGCGCGTCCAGGACTGCTCCTCGTCGTCGGTGCGGGTGTACACGCTCACCGAGCGCGCACCGTCGTCGCCGGCCGCGCCGACCACCACCTGTACGGCGGCGCCGCCGCGCTCCGGCAGCACCAGCGGCACCTCCAGCGTCAGTTCCTCCAGCCGGTCGCAGCCCACCTGGTCACCGGCGGCGATCGCCAGCTCGACCAGGCCGGTGCCGGGGAAGAGGACCGTGCCGCCCACCGCGTGATCGGCCAGCCAGGGCTGGGACGCCGTCGACAGCCTGCCCGTGAAGACCACACCGTCGGTGTCGGGTGACGCCACCACCGCGCCCAGCAGCGGGTGCGCCGCCCGGTCGAGTCCCGCGGAGGTCACACCGCCGGTGTCCGCGCCCGCCCAGGCGTCGGCCCAGTACTCCAGCGCGTCGAGCCAGTAGCGCTGGCGCTGGAAGGCGTACGTCGGCAGGTCGACGCGTTCGGCGCCGGTGCCGTCGTAGAACCGGGCCCAGTCCACCGCGCCGCCCCGGACAGCGATCCCGGCGACGGCGGAGACCAGCTCGGTCACCTCGGCACGGTCGCGGCGCAGGGAGGGGATGAAGGCGGCGTCCTCGACCGACTGCCGGCCCATCGCGGTGAGCACCGCGTCGGGGCCGAGCTCCAGGAACCGGGTCACGCCCTGCGACTCCAACACCTTTACGGCGTCGGCGAAGCGGACGGCGTCGCGGACGTGGCTCACCCAGTAGTCGGGGTCGCCGAGGTCGGTCGCGGTGGCCGTCTCGCCGGTCAGCGTGGAGACGATGGGGACGGACGGTTCGCCGTACGAAACCGAGGCGGCCACGTCGCGGAAGTCCGCCAGCATCGGTTCCATCAGCGGGGAGTGGAAGGCGTGGGAGACCTTCAGACGGGTGCTCTTGCGGCCCTCCGCCTCGAAGTGCGCCTTGATCCGCAGGACTTCGTCCTCGACGCCGGACACGACGACGGCGGTGGGGCCGTTGACGGCGGCGATACCGACGCCGTCGGCCAGGAGCGGTCGTACTTCTTCTTCGGTGGCTTGTACGGCGGCCATGGCGCCGCCCGCCGGGAGGGCCTGCATCAGACGGCCGCGCGCGGCGACCAGCTTGGCGGCGTCGGCGAGGGACAGGACTCCGGCCACGTGGGCGGCGGCGAACTCGCCGATGGAGTGCCCGGCCAGATAGTCGGGCCTGATGCCCCACGACTCCACCAGCCGGAACAGCGCCACCTCGACCGCGAACAGCGCGGGCTGCGTGAACTCCGTACGGTTCAGCGCCTCCGCGTCCTCGCCCCAGATGATGTCCCGCAGCGGCAGGCCGTCCAGCTCGGCCAGCACGGCGTCGAAAGCCTCGGCGAACACCGGGAAGGCGTCGTACAACTCCCGGCCCATACCGATCCGCTGCGCCCCCTGCCCGGTGAACAGGAACGCCGTACGCCCAACGCCCCGCACACTCCCCCGCACCACACCCGCAGCCGCACGGCCCTCCACGAAGGCGGCCAGCCCCGCGAGCAGTTCCTCGCGGTCCGTGCCCACCACCGCGAGGCGGCGGTCCATGGCCGATCGGTCGGTGGCGAGGGAGTAGCCGATGTCGAGGGGGCGCAGGTGGGGGTTGTTCTCCAGGTGGGCGCGCAGGCGTTCGGCCTGGCCGCGCAGGGCGTCGTCCGTCTTGGCGGACAGCAGCCACGGGAGGACGGGGAGGGTGTCGTCGGTCGCGGGCGGTTCGGCGGCCGTCTGGGTCTGGGGGGCCTGTTCGATGATGACGTGGGCGTTGGTGCCGCTGATGCCGAACGAGGAGACACCCGCGCGGCGCGGGCGGCCCGTCTCCGGCCACGGCCGGGACTCGGTCAGCAGCCGGACATGGCCCTCGGACCAGTCCACCTGGTGCGTCGGCTCGTCGACGTGCAGGGTCGGCGGCAGCACCCCGTGCCGGATCGCCTCGACCATCTTGATGATCCCCGAGACACCGGCGGCCGCCTGGGTGTGGCCCATGTTCGACTTGATGGAGCCCAGCCACAGCGGCCGGTCCTCGCCGCGGCCCTGACCGTAGGTGGCCAGCAGCGCCTGGGCCTCGATCGGGTCGCCCAGTGTCGTGCCCGTGCCGTGTGCCTCGACCGCGTCGATGTCGTGGGTGGTCAGGCCGGCCGAGGCCAGGGCCTGGCGGATGACGCGGCGCTGCGAGGGGCCGTTGGGGGCGGTGAGGCCGTTGCTGGCGCCGTCCTGGTTGAGGGCGGAGCCGCGGACGACGGCGAGGACGGGGTGGTTGTTGGCGCGGGCGTCGGACAGGCGTTCCAGCAGGAGCATGCCGACGCCCTCGCCCCAGGCCGTGCCGTCGGTGGAGTCGGCGAACGACTTGCAGCGGCCGTCGGGGGCAAGCCCGCGCTGGCGGCTGAACTCCACGAACGCCTCCGGCGTGGCCATCACCGCCACGCCACCGGCCAGCGCCAGCGAGCACTCCCCCGACCGCAGCGCCTGTGCCGCCAGATGCAATGCCACCAGCGATGACGAGCACGCCGTGTCGATGGTGACGGCGGGGCCTTCGAGGCCGAGGACGTAGGAGACGCGGCCGGAGGCGATGGCGCCGGTGCCGCTGTTGGCGGCGTAGTCGTGGTACATCATCCCGGCGAAGACGCCGGTGGCGGAGCCCTTGAGGTTGGCCGGGTCGATGCCGGCCCGCTCGATGGCCTCCCATGACGTTTCCAGCAGGAGCCGCTGCTGCGGGTCCATGCCGAGGGCTTCGTTCGGGGAGATGCCGAAGAAGCCGGGGTCGAAGTCGGCGGCGTCGTGCAGGAAGCCGCCGTGCTTGACGTAACTGGTGTTGGGGCGCTCGGAGTTGGGGTCGTAGAGCTCGTCGATGTTCCAGCCCCGGTTGGCCGGGAACTCCGAGACGGCGTCGACGCCGTCGGCGACCAGCCGCCACAGGTCCTCGGGTGTCTCCACGCCGCCCGGGTAGCGGCAGCTCATGCCGACGATCACGATCGGGTCGTCGTCGGTGGCGACGGCTGTCGGAAGGGGCGCCGGGCCGTCGGTCTGCTGGTCCGAGAGCTCCTCCAGGAGGTAGCGGGCCAGGTCGACCGGGTTGGGGTAGTCGAAGACGAGGGTGGCGGGCAGGCGCAGCCCGGTGTCGTCGTTGAGGCCGTTGCGGAGGTCGACCGCGGCCAGGGAGTCGACGCCGAGTTCCCGGAAGGCGCGCTCCGGCTCGATCGCGCGGGCGTCCGCGAAGCCGAGGACCAGGGCGGCCCGGTTGAGGACCACGTCGAGCAGCGCCGTGTGCCGCTCGTCCGCCGGCAGTGCGGCCAGCCGCTGCGCGAGCGCGCCGGTCTCGGCCTTGGGGGCGTCGGCGCTGCGGCGGCGCCGTGCGGCGGTGGGGATGAGTGTGCGGAACAGGGCGGGCAGCTGTTCGCCCTGGGACCGCAGCGCGGCCAGGTCGAACTTGGCGGGGACGAGGGTGGGTTCGGCGCAGCGCTGGGCGGCGTCGAAGAGTGCGGTGCCCTCCTCGGGGGCGAGGGGGTGGATGCCGCCCTGGGAGATGCGGTCGCGGTCGCTCTCGTCGAGGGTTCCGGCCATGCCGCCGGCCCACAGGCCCCAGGCGAGGGACTGGGCGGGCAGGCCGTTGGCCTTGCGGTGGGCGGCGAGAGCGTCGAGGAAGGCGTTGGCGGCCGCGTAGTTGCCCTGCCCGGGGGCGCCCAGGGTTCCGGATCCGGAGGAGAACAGGACGAAGGCGGTGAGGTTCTGGCCGGCGGTCAGCTCGTGCAGGTTCAGGGCCGCGTCGACCTTGGGGCGCATGACGGTGTCGAGGCGCTCGGGGGTGAGGGAGGCGATCACGCCGTCGTCGATGACGCCGGCCACGTGCACGACGGCGGACAGGTCGTCCACGCCGTCCAGCAACGCGGCCAGCGCCTCCCGGTCGGCCGCGTCGCAGGCGCCGACGGAGACCTCGGCACCCAGAGCGGTCAGGTCCGCGACCAGTTCCGGCATGCCGGGGGCGTCCTCGCCGCGACGGCTGGTCAGCAGCAGGCGGCGCACGCCGTGTTCGGTGACCAGGTGGCGGGCGAAGAGCCGGCCCAGGGTGCCCGTGGCGCCGGTGACAAGCACCGTGCCGTCGCCGTCGAAGGCGGCGTCCGGCTCGGTGTCCGGGACCGGTGTGCGGGTCAGCCGGGCGGCGTGGGTCACGCCGCCGCGCACGACGGCCTGCGGTTCACCCGAGGCCAGGGCCAGGGCCGCCGCGTCCGTGGTGTCCCCGTCGGTGTCGACCAGCACGAACCGGTCCGGGTCCTCGGACTGGGCCGAGCGGACCAGGCCCCACACCGCCGCACCGGCGAGATCCGTGACGTCCTCGCCCGGCAGGGCGACCGCGCCCCGCGTCACGATCACCAACCGGCCGGAGGTGGACTGGAGTTCGGCCAGGACGGCGGCCGTCGCCGCCCGCACCGCCGCGGCGTCCGAGCCGGGTGTGCCGGTGAACACGGCGGCCTCCGGTCGCTCGCCGGACGCGACGGCCGGCACGGGGACCCACTCCACGCGGAACAGCGCGTCGTGAAAACCGGCCCGGGCGGCCGCCAGCTGTTCCTCGGAGATGGGCCGCAGCACCAGCGACTCGACGGTCGCCACCGGACGTCCGCCGGCGTCGGCGACGGCCAGGGCGACGCCCGACCCGGTCGGCGTCAGCCGCACCCGTACGGAGGCGGCCCCCGCCGCGTGCAGGGTCACCCCCGACCAGGCGAACGGCAGCGCGGCCTGGCCGCCGGTGACCCCGGTGAAGCTCACGGCGTGCAGGGCGGCGTCCAGAACGGCCGGGTGCAGGCCGAGCCGCTCGGCGTCCTTGTGGCCCTGCTCGGGCAGCGCGACCTCCGCGTACACCGTGTCGCCGGACCGCCAGGCCGCCTTGAGTCCCTGGAACACCGGCCCGTACTGGAGGCCGAGCCCGGTCAGGTCCGGGTAGAGGCCGGCCACGTCGAGGGGTTCGGCGCCGGCGGGCGGCCACTGGGCCAGGTCGAAGCGGCCCGGGTCCGCGCCGGTCGCCAGCACACCGGCGGCGTGCCGGGTCCACGGCTCGTCCGGGGACGGGCGGGAGTGCACGGTCAGCGAGCGGGTGCCGGAGCTGTCGGCCGCCCCCACGGCGACCTGGACCTGGACCGCTCCCCGCGCGGGCAGCACCAGCGGCGCCTCCAGCGTGAGTTCCTCCAGGACGTCGCAGCCCACCTGGTCGCCGGCGCGCACGGCGAGTTCGACGAAGCCGGTGCCGGGGAAGAGGACCGTGCCGCCCACCACATGGTCGGCGAGCCACGGCTGGGCGGCCGTCGACAGCCGCCCGGTGAGCACCACCCCGTCCGTGTCGGCCAGCGTCACGGCGGCACCGAGCAGCGGGTGGTCCGCCGCGTCGAGGCCGGCGGAGGCGACATCGCCCGCACCGTTCTCGGGAGTGATCCAGTAGTGCTCACGCTGGAAGGCGTACGTCGGCAGATCGACCCGCCGGGCACCGCGCCCGGCGAACACGGCGTCCCAGTCCACGTCCGCGCCCCGGACATGAAGCTGCCCGGCGGCCGTGAGCAGGGCGGCGGCCTCGGCACGCTCCCGCCGCAGGGAGGGGATGAAGGCGGCGTCCTCGGCGGTCTGCCGGCCCATCGCGGTGAGCACCGCGTCGGGGCCGAGCTCCAGGAACCGGGTCACGCCCTGCGACTCCAACACCTTTACGGCGTCGGCGAAGCGGACGGCGTCGCGGACGTGGCTCACCCAGTAGTCGGG
>NZ_JBQQBS010000061.1:0-63795 GCF_052245395.1 Streptomyces sp. 4N124 | reverse complement strand
ACCACGCACCCGCGGTCGCCCACGGCGGGAAGGGGACGCGGTGGGGGTGTCCGCCCGCAGCGGTTGTCGCGTCAACACGGGCACCTCTGTGAACGACCGAGCCGCGACGTTCCGAGGACGGACACCCCCACCGCGGCCCCGACCCCACCACCAACCGAAGGCGCTACGCGCACCCCCACACACCCGCACCCCCCGCCGGGAGGCACCCCACCCACTCACACGCGCCCGAACCGCAGCCTCAGCCCCCCGCCAAGAGGCACTCCCACCCACTCACGCCTGCCGAGCCGCAGCCCCAGCCCCCAACGCCCGCCCCTGGGGCGTGATCCCGGCCGGTACCGCGCGCGTACGTGCCGGTGTGCCGGTCCAGCAGGTTCCCCTTCGGGCGAGCAGACGGCGGAGCCACAGCTCCAGGGAGACCAGGTCGGCCAGGCCGTCCAAGGGCAACGGCTCACCCTCGGCCGCCGCACGGATGGCCTTGCGGACGACGCGGGCCTCGACCAGCCCGGCCTCGGCGAGGAGGGGCGTGCCGAAGAGGGACATCAGGGTGTCCGCGGAGACCCGCAGCCCCATACGGGCGGCGGCCGCCGAGTAGGCGTGCGAGGGAGCACCCCAGCCCGGCGGAAGATCGGTGACGCCCGCGCCCTCCAGCACCGTACGGAGAATCGCGGCCCGCGCACCGGGCCGTACCCGCAGGGCCTCGGGAAGGGCGCGACAGGCGCGGACCACCTGGTTGTCGAGGAACGGCGCGTGCAGCCGCTGGAAGCGGACCTCCGCGGCCTGCTCCAGGACCCGGAGGTTCGTCGCCTGACGGGCGAGCGCGGCACGCGCGCGGTAGTCACCGGGACGCTGCCCGGGCCCGACACCCGAGCGATTCGTCGCCCCTTGCAGAAGAACCGATACTTCAGCGAGCGCCTCCCCGGTCAGCCACCGGGCGGCAGGCCCCGGTCTGCCCCAGGTGAGCGCGGCGAGGGACGCCCCCACAGCGCCTCCTGGTTCGTCGAAGCGCCGCCGCAGCAGCCGCTCGGCGAGGTTCTCCAGCCCCGCCCGGTACGGCGTACGGGCCAGCCGCCGGGCAGCGCCGTACACGCGCGCGGGGACCAGCACGGACCCCCCGTCCGCCTTCGCCAGCGCAGCGACGGGCCGCACCAGATACCGCCGCTTGCGGTCCATCAGCAGATCGGCCAGCCGCGCCGGATGCGCGTCCAGGACCTGCCGGGCCCCGTACCCGGTGAAGTGGTCCGCGCTGCCGGAGGCGAGCCGGGCGCGATGCCGGGCCGCCGTCACCAGACAAGAACCGGGCTCATCCGTCAACGGCCCGTCGAGATCGGCGTACGGCAGCGTCTCCTCGCCCCCGGCCACCACCACATGGTGCAGCCGGGGATTCGCCGCCAGCGCCCCCGCCCGCTCGAGCTCGGCCTCCCGGCCGCCCACAGCCAAGTCGTTGAAGGTCACGGCCAGCAGCCGCTCCCCCGCCCCCGTGCCATGCCCGAGCACGGTCCCCGGCATCCCCGGCAGCCCGGCGGCCAGCAGCGCCAGCGTCCCCGACGCCGGCCCCCCGGACAGATCCGCCCCGATCCCCGGAACCGGCATCCCGCGCGCGGCACGGCGTTCGGCGGGCCCCATCCCCGGCACCGGCCCGGGATCTATGTCGGCGCCGGGCACATGCCGGGGCGCGGACAGACGCGCGCGTACGGCCTCGATGAGCGCGTCGCGCACCGCGTCGACCGCGCGGTCCGGGTCGGCCGAGGGCGCGGCGACGGCGAGGGAGGCGACCTGCTCGTACCCGGCGATCTCCCGCGCCCCGGCGCGCAGGATCAGCGCATGCCCCGGCGGAATGCGCCGTACGCCGTCATAAGGGGTGGAGTCGTGCAGCGCGGCCGGCACATCAGGGGCCGCCAACAGGGCCGCCAGATGCCCGAAATCGAGGTTGGCCTCGATGAGATCGGCCAGCGGCAGGGCGGCGGTGGCATACGCCGTACCGCCCGCCCAGGGCGTGTAGAACACCGGCCTGGCACCCGCCAGATCGCCGCAGACCATGATCCGCCGCCCGACCTGGACGACGGCCGTGTAGCTGCCCGGCCAGGCGGTCAGATGCCGAAGTGCCCCTCCGCGCGCGGCGAACAGCCCGACCCGCAGCTCCTCGTCCGTCGCCCCGCACGTACCGAGCACCGCGATCCGGGTCTGCGGGTCGGCCTTCACCACCCGCACCTCGTCCGGGCGCCAGTCGCCGACCGCCCACAGCGGATCGGGGTCGCCCCACAGGAGTTGGGAGCCCACCGGGTGCAGCGTCTCGCCCTCGTAACCGGTCGCGCCGGCCGAGCCGGGCTCGACGGCACCCGCGGCGGTGCTGCTCCATCCCACCAACCACCGCATCGACGCCTCCACAGACTGTGGACAACCAGTGCACCGCACGAACCGGAGCACCATGCTGCCATGAAGGACGCGCCCCAGCAGGGCGGTGGCACCGCTTGTGCTCGGGGAACGCGTCTCTGAGGAGATACCCGGAATCGCCCGAACACCCGCACGGGAGAAGGCATCTGCGACGCGAATGCGCCCCCGATACGCTCCCCCAAAACACCGGATGCGCCCTCAACTCCCATGGTGGGAGCGGTAATCGCCCACAGAATGAGGGGTCGGTTTTCGGCCAAATCGCCGACGCGAGGACACGCGTGCACACGCTCCGTACATGCCCTGCCCATCGCCGGGCGGGCGCACAGTCCGGGAGGCGGAGTTCGCCCCCCGGACCGGTCCGCCGCCCGCGGGGATGTAGGCGGCGGTGTCCCCCAGCCCGCTGGATCCAGTACAGCGGGCCGACCCACGCACCTTCATGGAACCGCTCCCCCGATGGCCGGAGAAGAGCGCACGGGCGGGCGCACAGCCACACAGCGGGAGCACGTCACAACAGTCCGTACCTGAGCCGCACTTCAGTACGGACCACAATCCCGCCATCCGGAAGAATGCCCCTTAACGCTTGGGATGCGGCGAACTACGCTGGGTTTACGAATGCCGCGTGGTTATGCCAGCGCGGCAGCCGTCTGTGTCGAGGGGTGGCGCATGTCCAGGGAGCAACGCGGGCCGAACGAAAAACTCGGCGCCGTTCTCGCCCTCGCGGGAATCAGCAACGCAGGACTCGCGCGACGCGTCAACGATCTTGGCGCTCAACGCGGGTTGACTCTTCGCTACGACAAGACGTCGGTGGCGCGCTGGGTGTCGAAGGGCATGGTGCCGCAGGGCGCGGCGCCGCACCTCATCGCCGCCGCCATCGGCCAGAAGCTCGGCCGCCCGGTACCACTCCACGAGATAGGCCTGGCGGACGCGGATCCCGCACCAGAGGTGGGCCTCGCCTTCCCCAGAGACGTCGGACAGGCCGTGAAGTCGGCGACCGAGCTGTACCGTCTCGACCTCGCCGGGCGCCGGGCCGGCTCCGGCGGCATCTGGCAGTCACTGGCCGGGTCGTTCGCAGTCAGCGCATACGCAACGCCCGCCTCACGGTGGCTGATAACCCCGGCCGACAGCTCGGTGGCACGCGACGCGAGCCCGTCCGAGGGCGCCGGGTCACCGCTCAAAGTCGGCCACAGCGATGTGCAGAAGCTGCGGGAGGCCGCGGAGGACGCCAGGCGCTGGGACTCCAAGTACGGGGGCGGCGACTGGCGTTCGTCCATGGTGCCGGAGTGTTTACGGGTGGAGGCGGCACCACTTCTGCTCGGCTCGTACTCGGACGAGGTCGGCAGGGCGCTGTTCGGGGCGAGCGCCGAACTCACCCGCCTCGCCGGGTGGATGGCCTTCGACACGGGCCAGCAGGAGGCCGCGCAGCGGTACTACATCCAGGCCCTGCGGCTCGCCCGCGCGGCGGCCGACGTACCCCTCGGGGGGTACGTGTTGGCGTCCATGTCGCTCCAGGCGACGTACCGCGGCTTCGGCGACGAGGGCGTCGATCTCGCGCAGGCCGCGCTGGAACGCAACCGCGGCCTCGCCACGGCCCGCACCATGAGCTTCTTCCGCCTGGTGGAGGCACGCGCGCACGCACGCGCGGGTGACGCGCAGGCCGCCGGGGCGGCCCTCAAAGCCGCCGAGGGGTGGCTGGAGCGGTCCCGGGAGGGGGACAACGATCCGTCCTGGCTCGGCTTCTACTCGTACGACCGTTTCGCCGCGGACGCGGCGGAGTGCTACCGCGATCTGAAGGCGCCGCGACAGGTACGCCGCTTCACTGAGCAGGCGCTGTCGAAGCCGACGGAGGAGTTCGTGCGGTCGCATGGGCTGCGGCTGGTGGTGTCGGCGGTCGCCGAGCTGGAGTCGGGCAATCTCGATGCCGCATGTGAGCAGGGCGTGCGGGCGGTGGAGGTGGCGGGGCGTATCTCCTCGGCTCGTACCACCGAGTATGTGAAGGATCTTCTGCATCGGCTGGAGCCGTACGGCGACGAGCCGCGGGTGGTGGAGTTGCGGGAGCGGGCTCGGCCTCTGTTGATGGCTCCGGCGTAAGTGCCGCGCGGCGCTGTGGTCCCCTGCGTTTGAAGTGACTGTCAGTGGCGCAGTGCACTATCGATAGCGGGAGGTGGTGCAGTGCGGCGCGGGAGCGGTTACGACTGTGACGTGCTCGTGGTCGGCGGTGGGATCGTCGGGCTGTCGACGGCGTATGCGATCACGCGGGCCGCGCCGGGGACACGGGTGACGGTGCTGGAGAAGGAGGGGGGACCGGCCCGGCACCAGACGGGGCGCAACAGCGGCGTCATCCACAGCGGGATCTACTACAAGCCGGGCTCGCTCAAGGCGCGGTACGCGGTGCGGGGCGCCGCCGAGATGGTGAAGTTCTGCGCGGAGTACGGCATCGCGCACGCCGTCACCGGCAAGCTCATCGTGGCCACCGACCGGGAGGAGCTGCCCCGGCTGCACGCGCTCGTGCAGCGCGGCCGGGAGAACGGCATTCCGGTGCGCGAGCTGGGCCCCGCACAGGTCATGGAGTACGAGCCGGAGGTGTGCTCGGTCGCCGCGATACACGTCGGGACGACCGGCGTCTGCGACTTCGTGGGCGTGGCCCGGCAACTGGCCGAGGCGTCCGGGGCGGAGATCCGGTACGGCGCGGAGGTCGTACAGGTGGATCGGCGCCCGACGCTCGGAGTGGCCGTGCGGACGCGGGACGGGGCGGTCGTACGGGGGCGGGTGCTGGTGAACTGCGCCGGGCTGTACTGCGACGAGGTGGCGCGGCTGACCGGGGACGAGCCCGGGATGCGGATCGTGCCGTTCCGCGGGGAGTACTTCTCGCTGGCGCGGCCCGAGCTGGTGCGGGGGCTGGTGTATCCGGTGCCGGATCCGGCGTTTCCGTTCCTCGGGGTGCATCTCACGCGCGGGATCGACGGAGGCGTGCACATCGGGCCGAATGCGGTGCCCGCGCTGGCCCGCGAGGGGTACGGGTGGGGGACCGTGCGGGTGCGGGAGCTCGGTGGGGTGCTGGCCTGGCCGGGGGTGTGGCGGATGGCTGGGCGGCACTGGCGGTATGGGGCCGGGGAGCTGCGGAGGTCGGTGTCGAAGGAGGCGTTCGCGCAGGCCGTGCGGAGGCTGGTGCCGGCGGTGACGCGGGACGATCTGGTGCCGGCTGCGGCGGGGGTGCGGGCGCAAGCGGTGTTGCGGGACGGGACGCTGGTGGATGACTTCATGATCCGGGAGGGGGAGCGGGCGGTGCATGTGCTGAACGCGCCCTCGCCTGCGGCGACGGCTTCGCTGCCGATCGGGCGGGAGGTGGCGCGGAGGGCGTTGGCTGTGCTGGGCGGGGTGTAGCTGTGCGGGGGGGGGTGTTGGCTGAGCTGGGCGACGTGTAGCGGTGCGACGGCGTTGGGGCTGGCCGGGGTGGGTCGCGCGGCCCGGGGCTGACGGGGTGCCGCGGGGCTGGGCGCCGTGAGGTGGGTCGCGCAGCCCGGCGCTGACGGGGTGCCGCCTGCGCCCACCCGTGCCGCCCCAGGCGGCACGAATGCCCGCAGCTTGGCGGGACCACGCCCTGCCGCCCGCTGGGCGGGTACCGCCCTCACGGCACACATGCCCGCAGCTTGGACGGGACAGCGGCCTGCCGCCCGCTGGGCGGGTACCGCCCTCACGGCACACATGCCCGCAGCTTCGCGGGACCACGCCCTGCCGCCCGCTGGACGGGTACCG
Organism: Streptomyces sp. 4N124; assembly: GCF_052245395.1. NCBI lineage: Bacteria > Bacillati > Actinomycetota > Actinomycetes > Kitasatosporales > Streptomycetaceae > Streptomyces > Streptomyces sp. 4N124. Next base: position 57,651 of record NZ_JBQQBS010000061.1, on the reverse strand, counting down.
CCCTCACGGCACACATGCCCGCAGTTGAGCGGGGCGGCGGGCGCAGCTTGGTGGGACGGCAGTCCACCGCCTGCCGGGTGGGCGCCGCCCCCGCGGCACCCATGCCCGCAGCTTGGCGGGGGCCAGTAAAATCGACCCCACTGTGTCTGAGACTCACCACGCCACCGAAGCTGATCACGCAGCCGGCATGTCCATTCGTCATAGCCGAGCCAAGGGGGAGCCGCGGTTTCCCGATGGGCCGAAGGCCGATCCCGCGGGGTCGCATTTCGAGCGGCGGATTCGGAGTTTTCAGCCTCGGCGGAGCAGGGTGACGGCGGGGCAGGCGGATGCGTTGCAGCGGCTGTGGCCCCAGTGGGGGCTGGATATCGACGGGCAGCGGGTCGTCGATCTGACCGAGCTGTTCGGGAACGCGAACCCTGTCGTGCTGGAGATCGGGTTCGGGATGGGGGAGGCGACCGCCCAGATGGCCGCGGCGGACCCCGGGACCAACATCCTCGCCGTCGATGTGCACACCCCCGGCCAGGGCAATCTGCTCAACCTGGCCGACCACCACGGCCTGTCCAACATCCGTGTGGGCAACGGCGACGCGATCATCCTGCTCCGCGAGATGCTCGCCCCCGACTCCCTCGACGGGCTGCGCGTCTTCTTCCCCGACCCCTGGCCCAAGAAGCGGCACCACAAGCGGCGGCTGATCCAGCCGGAGTTCCTCAGCCTCGCCGCGACCCGGCTGAAGCCGGGGGCGACCGTGCACTGCGCGACCGACTGGGAACCGTACGCCGAACAGATGCTCGAGGTGCTGAGCGGGCACCCGGACTTCGAGAACACGCAGCCCGACGGCGGTTTCGCGCCGCGTCCCGACTTCCGGCCGCTCACCCGTTTCGAGGGCCAAGGGCTGGACAAGGGACATGTCGTGAACGACCTGCTGTTCCGCCGCGTACTGCACGAAGGTCCCCAGTAACCTTCCCTCGTTAGGGTCAAAACCGTGGCCACCACCCCCCCGTTCCCGCCGCACACCGGAGATCCCGCCGGTGGCACGCGGCGGCACGCGCACTGGTGGCAGAAGCGCTGGGTGCGGTACGGCGCCCTCATCACGCTCCTCGCGCTGTCCGGCCTCGTCATCCTCGCCCTGGTCCGCGAACAGACCGGCACGGAGGGGTTCCTGGTCGGGCTCGGTCTGTCGGTGTTCCCCGTGCCGCTGCTGATAGCCGCCTTCCGCTGGCTCGACCGGGTCGAACCCGGCCCCTGGCGCAACCTCCTCTTCGCCTTCGCCTGGGGCGCCTGCGCGGCGGCGCTGATAGCGATCGTCGCCAACAGCTTCGCGACCAGATGGATAGCTACGGCGACCGCGGATCCGTCCAGCGCGGACACCCTCGGGGCGACGGTGATAGCGCCGATCGTGGAGGAGTCCGCCAAGGCGGCGGCCGTACTGCTCGTCTTTCTCTTCCGGCGACGCGACTTCACCGGGATCGTCGACGGGGTGGTGATAGCGGGGGTCACCGCGACCGGCTTCGCGTTCACCGAGAACATCCTCTACCTCGGTACGGCCTTCGGGACCGACCAGCTCACCGGCGACCGCGGTATCGCCTCCGTGACCGCGGCGACGTTCTTCGTCCGCATCATCATGTCGCCGTTCGCCCACCCGCTCTTCACCGTCCTCACCGGCATCGGCTTCGGTGTCGCCGCGCTCTCGGCGGACCGGCAGCATGTCCGGCGCGTGCTCGTGCCGCTGTCCGGGCTGCTGCTGGCGATGGGCATGCACGCGATGTGGAACGGCTCGTCGAGCTTCGGCACGTACGGGTTCTTCGCCGTGTACGCCATCTTCATGGTGCCCGCGTTCGTGCTGCTGACCTGGCTGTTGATCTGGACGCGGCAGCGGGAGCTGAGGACCGTACGGGCCGAGTTGCCCGCGTATGTCGCCGCGGGCTGGCTGGGGCCGGCCGCGCCCTTTGTACTCGGGTCGATGCGGGCGCGGCGGCTGGCCCGGGAGTACGCCCGTCGTCACTTCGGCAGGCCGGCGGGGCGGGCGGTGGCGCAGTACTAGGCGTACGCGACGTCGCTGGCGTTTCTGCGGCATCGGGGGCGGCGGGGGCGGGCGGGGGCCGACTTCGTCGTACGGGAGCGGGAGTTGCTGCATGAGCTGTGGCAGCGGAGGGGGGTTGCGGGGCCGGCGCTGGACCATGCGGCGCGGGTGGCTGCGCCGCCTTTGCCGGTGTACGGGGCGTATGGGAATGCGGTGCCGTATCCGTATCCCGCGTACAACCCGTATCGGACCTAGCCGGCGTTGCGAGTGGCCCGGCGTGCGGCTGGGCGGGGGTGGGTGCGCGGCCCCCGGCGCTGACGGGGTGCCGCCTGCGCCCACCCGTGCCGCCCTAGGCGGCACGAATGCCCGCAGCTTGGCGGGAGGTACTGCCGCCTGCCAGGTGGGCACCGCCCCCGGCGGCACGCATGCCCGCAGCTGAGCGGGACGGCGGCCGCAGCTGAGACGGCCCCGCCGCAGCAGCGCTACCTCAGGGGTTCAGCCCCTTGCTCCGCAGCCACGCCATCGGGTCGATGCCGCTGTCGGAGCCGCCGGTGTGGACCTCGAGGTGGAGGTGGGCGCCGGTGACGTTGCCGGTGGCGCCGACGCGACCGATGACGTCGCCGGTGGCGACCTTCTGGCCGACGCTGACGCTGATCGAGGACTGGTGGGCGTACCAGAGCTCGGTGCCGTCGTCGAGGGTGAGGACGGTCTTGTAGCCGTAGGAGCCGTCCCAGCCGGCCTCGGTGATCGTGCCGCTGTGGATGGCCTTGATGAGCGTGCCCGTGGGGGCGGCGAAGTCGAGGCCGGTGTGGTAGCCGGAGGACCAGAGGGAACCGGCCTGACCGAAGGTCGAGGTGATGGTGTACGAGGAGGTCGGCAGCGCGAACTGCTTGGCCAGCTGGGCGAGCCGCTCGGCCTCCGCCTTGGCCGCGGCCTCCTCCTCCGCCTTCTTCTTCGCGGCGGCGGCCTTGGCCTTGGCCTCCTGCTCCGCCTTGGCGGCCGCTTCGGCGGCCTCCTTCTGCGCGGCGGCCTGCACGGCCTGCGCGGCCTTGCTGTCGACCTGGTCCTGCTGCCGCTCGGCCTGGGCGAGGATCCGGGAGCGCAGCGTCTCACCCGCGTCGGCGGCGGACTGCTCGCTCTCGGTGGAGGCCACGCTGACAGTGCTGAGCGCGGTCGCGGTGTCCGCCGAGTCCTCGGCGGCGTCGTCCTAGATGATCGAGCCCACGGACGGCAGGTCGGGCAGGGAGATGGACACCGGCGGCTTGCCGGTGTTGGCGCTGGCCATGCCGCCCGCGCCGACAGCGGCTATGACGCCGACGCCGAGAACCGTGGAGCTCCGGGCGAATGCCCCGTTGCGCTGCTTGCTGACGCGGTGCCGGCCGCGTACGGGACGAATGGACTCCTCGGTGGGGTTCCACTCCTCCAGCGGGCCCTCGTCGTCGGTGCGGTAGCCGCCGTACACAAAGGTGTCGGGCTCGCGCTGACTCGGCACGAAGGGGGCCTCGGGGGCAGGCCGGTTGGACGCCACGTAGGCGTACTCCTTTCCTTCCTTCTCGCCTACCGGGTTAGCTGACGGGTTCGGAGCAGGAAGGTCTCCTACGCGCGTATACCTACCGTGCTTCCACGGTGGCATCCGCGCGATTCACCCCAAGGTGGTGGTTCCCCGGTTCCCTTGCGGAATTCGGCGCGTGCGCACGGAGCCGACTCTTGTGACGGCTGGGACGACCGCGCTGCGTTATCGAACGTTAATAGACGCGGGGGCCGGATTCCAAGCGGTTCCGCTTGATCATTAACGTTTTTGCGCAGGACGTACGGGTCATGACCGATGAAAAACGGGCGAGTTGGCCGCGCCTCAGCGACAACTCAGCAGTCACACCAGTTCTGACGTTGTGTCAGTTGTTACCGGAGCGGGACCGTCCACTCACGCCGGGTGACAACAACCGCGCCCTCACGTACCGCGGCGGGCTCGCTCGACGATCTCGTCCTCCTTGAGCGGCACATCGTGGTGACTGAGACAGATCGGCACCTCGATCTTGCTGAATCCGGTCCCCTCGGTCGCGGCGTTGAACATGCCGCGCGAGAGACCCGCGAGGTTGTCGAGGACCGCGTTCCGCGCCTCCGCCATGGTCTCGACGGCGTTGATCTGAGCGGGAACGGTAAGGCGGCCGATGAACTGGTTCACCGTGTTGCCCAGCGCCTGATTGTGGATCCCCCTGGGCGTCTGCGAGGCGAGGACCATCCCGAGTCCGTATTTGCGTATCTGGCGGATGAGTTCGACCGTGCTCTCCGTACTCGGACTCGCCGCACCGGAGGGTACGAAGTTCTGCGCCTCGTCCATCACCAGTAGCCCGCCCAGGGCACGGTCGCCGACCGGGTGCGCCCGGAACCATGAGAACAAGGTCGCCTGGAGACGGCTGACGAACTGGGCCGGTCCGTCGCCGGACAGGCCGACGAAGCTGATCACCGAGATACGGGCGGTCTTTCCCGGCGACGGGATCAGGAGCATCCCGGGATCGGCGGGTGCGCCGGACTCCCCGAACAGCGGGTCGGTCTCCATCGCGGCTTCCAGCGTGTCCGCCATCTGAACCGCGAAGCGACTGGTCCTGCTGTTCACGATGTCGGGCGAGGGCTCGGCGAGCAGCTCGACGAAGCCGGCCAAGGTCTTGCCGCCGTCGCGCGCGTACCGTTCGAGGGCACGTTTGAGCACCCCCAGCTGCTGGGTCGCGCGAGCACTGCTGCCCCGTACACCGGCATGCGGCGCGAGTGAGGTCACGGTCGACCTGACCAGACGCGGGAAGTCGTCCTCGTCGTCAAGGACCGGACCGAAGTCGGGGAGCGGGTAGAAGGAGATCGGGCGTCCCCGGTTCAGGCCCGGCGTCCACACCACCACTTCGACATCCGCGAAATAGCGTCGGGCCTCGCGCTCCTGTTCCTCCGCCCAGCGATCCGGCGTGCGCGGCCAGGGGTCGCCGAGCCGGGCGAGGTCGTCGTTCGGATCCAGCACGATCGCCGAGACACCGCGCAGAGCACATTGCTCCACAAGTCGCTTGATCAGGACCGTCTTGCCCGATCCCGCCGCCCCCACCACCGCGGTGTGCATCCGGAGCCGTTCCATGGGAACCGCGAACGGACGGCGGCCCCGGACCGTGGCGCCGATGACGATCTCGGTACGAGCCGGCTCGGCGTCCTCCGACATGTCCGCCGCGTCCGCCGTGTCCCCGCTGGAGCCGGTGTCCGTGGCCGTGATGCCGAATTGCTGCCGCAGATCGGCCAGCACCGGCGCGAAGACCTCTATACGGGAGGCGGGGCGTTCCTGTCGCAGCCATTCGGCCAGGCCTGGCGCACGGTCGTCGAGCATGGCCCGGAGAGCGGCCAGGGTCCGGAGATCGGCGGCGCCGATCGGTAACGACACCCCACCCCGCGCCTCGAAGTCGTCCTTGATCTCCTTGGTCTTGGCACCGCTCGGATACGGCATGTTCCGCAGCAGGATCAGACGGCGACTCGTCAGGTGGGCCGCCAGGCCGGCCTCCACAGCCGCGTTGCGTATCCGGGTCTGGGCGGCGCGAGCGTTGTCCGTGGCGATCGCCCGTAAGGACCAGTGGATCTCGCTTTCGCTGTCCTCGTCGACGACATGGCGCAGCCGGGCGTGCAGCGCCGCCTTGCGGCCGAAGTCCGTCTCGATGAGGAACCGTGTCTCGTCCGCACCGAGTTCCTTGACCAGGCTCCGCAGTCCCGCGCCCAGCAGGGCGGGCATCACGTCGTCCTCGGACGCGGCGTTGAGCGGCCCGCGATCATCGGCCTCGGCACGGAGCTTTGCGAAGGACTCGGTCAAGGCGTTCAGGTTGCCGGCCATCACGGGCGTGGGCTGTGCGGCTCCCATGGGCTCTTCGCCTGTCAGGGAGGTCAGTTCGGAAACCGTGCCGGTCTGCTCACAGTCGGCGAGGTGCTTCTCGACGCGCTTGAGCAGCCGCCGTGCGGTGAACCGGTGGGGGGCTTCGGCCAGCGCGGCCGGGCTGATCGGCCACGTCGGGTAGGGCGGGGTGAACCCCTCGGCCTCGTAGCCCTGGCGAAATCGGTTGCTGATGATGGCGGCGGCAGTGGCCTCGTCGGGAATCGCTCCGAGTGTCGGCAGGACCTCGAACCGATCCAGGGCGGACCGAACCGCCGACCGGGAAATGAGCCCCCAGGTGTCCTGGAGACACGCCACGACCATCAGGGTCCGGCGGGCTTCCTCCCGCAGTTCCATCAGGCCGGCGGCGATGTCGCTGCTCAGCCGCTGCGCTGCCCGGCTCCCGCCGGACGCGGACGACGTCAGCGCAGACGTCTCCGACGCGGACACCAGGTTGTCCAGCTGGTCGAAGGCGAAGACCAGCGGCCCGACGAGGGCGAACAGGCGCGTGAGATCGCGGAGCAGGAGTTGCGCCGGCCGCCCGCGCGGCGACATCCCCCAGGCGGCACTCCGGCCCTGATCGTCGTCGTCCAGCGCGAGGTAGGCCTGGCCGATCCCCGCGGCATCGCCTGTGGAGGCGACGAGCGCCAGCGCGCGGGCCGTATCGGCGGCCTCGTTGCCGACCTGCCGGTCGATTTTCCGGATGCCCTGAACGAACGCGTCGACATGGGCGCGCGTCAGCTCACGCTCACCGATGATGGCGCTGTGGGTCTCGGTGTCGAGGCCGGCTCGGTGCGAAAGCTCACCGAGGAGGCGAACCAGCTGCAACTGGTCGCCCTCGTCCTTGCGGTACAGACTGTCGACGAGACTGTTGGCGGCGCCCTCCCAGAAGTCCCGGCCGGTCACGAGCTTGATGTAGAAGAAGAAGCCGCCGCGCTCCTGGATCTCGTGGCGGGTCCAGCCGAGCAGATGCGTCTTGCCCGATCCGCGCTCACCGCATACCACCGCCGCGACCGGCGAGTGGGCGCGCTCGACGGCGCTCATCGCCCTTTCCAGCCGCCGGTACACCTCCGGATGAAGGCCGTCGACGTGGTAGGGGGTCGGCGTCCAGATCTCGTCCTGCGTCGGCGCGGTGCTGATGTGGATGGTCTTCAGGGCCGCGATCTCCCTGTTCACGCCGGTCCGATCCGCAGCAGGTGGCGGGCTTCGCCGCCGATGTCGACAGCGGCCTTGCGGTCATCGTCGTTCAGCGCGCGCTGGTTGAGTTCGGCCATCAGTTGTACGTCGGACTGCTCGATCATCCGGTCGAGTTCGGCGTCGACGACCCCCCGTGGCAGGCCTTCGAGCCATGGGCGCAGCGCCGACAGTTTGACCCAACTGCCTGGTTCGCGGCGGACGGTGAGTTCCGCGTACACCGCGCGGATCCAGCCCTCGACGTCGGGCTTGAAGAACTCGCCGAATTTGGTGCCCGAGCGGGCCAGATACTGTCCGACACTGTCCAGCACCGCAAACAGCACGCCGGCCGGAAACTTCGCTCCGTCCGGACGTCCGGCCACCAGAGCGGACTCGCACCAGGTCTTGCCCGCGGGCGTGAGCTGGTGCGTGTTGACCGCACCACGTTTCTTGGTCGCGATCCGCTCGACATCCTGATTCGCTCGTCGGCGTATCTCCGCGCTGACCTCCAGTCCGGCGAGATCGCGCAGTTCGCGGTTGGTCACCGGTCGTGCGACCACCATCAGGGCAAACAGCGATGCATGATCGCGTACGGTCAACTCCGTCGGCACAGTACCCCTCCTCGATGAGCCGAAAGCCGTTCAGATGTCGAGCCCCCGCCCGGGCACCAGTTCCACCCGGCCGGTCGCGCTGGACAACTCGCCCGTCACGGTGATCTCTTGCCGCTCCCGATGCACGGTGATCGCCCGGTCGTACGAGGCCTGGTCCGGAAGCCGCACCCAGACGGCCCGCCGGACCAGTTCGGCGTGCTCGGTGCGCAACTCGCCGCGGACCTTGATCCGCCACCGGTCGTTGCCGGCCGCGTCGTCGTGCAGCCCCTCGACCACACCGGAGAGCGTCGCGGCACCGGTGGCGCTGAGGCCGCGAAGCCGGGTGGCCGCCGCCGACAGAAGCGATCCCGAAGTCTCGGGGAAGGCGACGACGTGTGACGGCGCGTCGAGGGGCTGCGAGCGCGCCCACCGGAAGGTGATCTCGAACGGCTCGCTCCGGTCGGAGCCGGAAAGATCGCTGAGCGCCTTGCACAGATCCGCCGAGACGCCGGCCGTGACGGTGTCGTCGAATGCCGCGGGCTCCTCCGCCGCCACGGCCGCCTGGGCGGCGCTCACCGCTTCATGCATCTGGACCAGCACGGTCCGACCGGCGATCTGCTCTCCACTCGGGGCCTGAGCCGTCGTATCCGCCGGCACCCGGGTCTCCACGATGTAGCTTCCGGCTTTGGACGGGCCGAGCTCGGCCGCACGCAGGAGGTCCCCCACCACGCCCGGTGCCCTGCCGGCGAAGGAGAAATGCGGCCCCTGCACGACGGTGCGCGTCGCCGCACTCAGGAGGCTGCGGACGCCCACCACGGCCTGCGCACCCAAGAGGAGCGACGTGTAACCCGGGTCGTGCCCCGTGGGAAACGTCCGGAAATACTGCTTGTCCAGCTGCGGTCTGGCGATCTCCAGAGCGATGTCGCCCGCCGGTCGGTCCTCCAGCGCGGACAGGCAGCGAAGGATCTCCCGGACCCGGCGCTCGTTGTCCCCCATACCGTCGCGACCCGGCACCAACACCTCGTAGTCGCCCGGATGTTGCCAGACACTCGCCCCGCGCCAGCCTCGCGGATCCCGCTCCCAGCCCGTTTCGGCCAGATAGCCGGCGATGTCAGCGACCTTCAGCGGAATCGTCATCTCGGTTCCCCTACCAGTCCGACTGGGTCTCGGTGAGCCGGCGCAGCGAAGAGGCGGTGAGCACGTTCGCCGTCGGAACCCTGACCGGACGCTTTCGCTCACGATCAGGATTCGTGATCGGCTCCTCGGAACGGAGTGAGACGAAATAGCCGAGGTGACGCAGCATGACGCCATCGGTCGTCATGGCCGCGTACTCCTGCTTGTCCGCGGGGACGCAGATGACGAACAAGAACCGAGGAACGGTGAAGTCGGGACCGGCCAGCTTGTTGAACTGCCACTCGTTGAGCCCGCGATAGGTCAGGTGACCGGACGACCCGGATGGCGCCGACCATGTCTTGATCTGAGCTTCGACAGTGGGTGACAGCACCCGTCCGTATCGACCGGTGGCGCGGAATCCGAGATCGACCCCATCGGCGTCGAGATCGCCTTGAATGACGATCAACCCTGCCGCGGAGGCAAGCACACGGACGTAGTCCTCGCCGAATTTGCCCTGATGCTGTCGGGCATCGAGCATCCAAAGCCCCCCTGCTGTGGCGCACAGTAGTCAGGAGCTTACGGGAGGCTCCAAAGACTGTCAGGGTCAAAAAGTGGACCTTTGGACAGTCCCGAAACAGCAGAAAGAGGCACCTTCGAATAAAACTTCGAAGGTGCCTCTTCAACTGCATATTTGGTAGCGGGGACAGGATTTGAACCTGCGACCTCTGGGTTATGAGCCCAGCGAGCTACCGAGCTGCTCCACCCCGCGTCGTTGTGTTCACTAGTCTACGCCATCCGCGGGACACCCATGACCACACGTTGATTCACCCTGCGGCATTGCCCGCGTGGGTGAGGGTCTCCCAGGCGACGAAGAGGCCGTCGGTACCGGCCGGGCGGGTCCGTTCGGCGAGTCTGCGGGCGGCGGGGACGGTGACGTGAAGCCGGTCTTCCAGGTGGTTCAGTACGACTTCCAGGTCGGGCCCCATGGTCCTGGCGACCTTGCCGCCGCACAGCCAGGACGGTGCCGGCTCGCCCAGCTGGTGCCGGGCGTGCAGGGACAGGGCGGCCTTGAGCCGGTCCTTGACCTCGCCGTACAGGTCGACGCCCTGGTGCCAGGCCGTCTCGGCGATGTGCGCGGTGGCGGCGAGGGAGTGGCCGACGTGCTCGAAGTCACGGCAGGTCTCCTGGGTGACGCCGTCCTTGTAGGTCGACTGCTGGAACCAGTACGACCTCAGCCGCTGCGGGGTGTCCATGCCGGAGCCCGGCGCGGTGAGCGGGTGGCGGCCGTCCTTGCGCAGGTAGAAGTAGGCGGGGACACGGTCGCGGAAGCGTCGCAGGGCGTGGTCGAAGGTCTTGTGGTCGTCGAGGAAGACGGCGATGCCGATGGCCGCGTCGGTCGAGGCGAGATCCCGGTTTCCGTTGACGTCCAGGACCCGGCGGGTGACCCGGGGGAGGTAGACGGTTCGGAGCATGGTCTCGAAGCGCTGTACGCGGTCGGCGGGCCAGTCGGCGCCGGGTGTGTGCCGCACGATCTCGGCGGCCCGCGCCCAGGTCGACCCGGCCCAGGCCGCCTGGAGTCCGGCGTTCTGCCCCGTGTGCCGCTTCAGCTTCGCCGACCAGCCGTCCATGATCTCCCGGGCCTTGACGGCGTGCTGCCGCTTGCCCATGACCGTGAAGAGCAGGGCGTGGGTGTAGGCGGCGATGGCGTCCGTACGCTCCTGGATGCAGCCTCGGCCGGCCATGGCACCGGCCGGGCAGTTGACGGTCTGGTACGGCTCGGCCCGGTACTTGTACGCCCCATATCTGCTGTCCCGCATGTCGAGGAACGCCTTCAGCCACGGCTGCCTGCCCGCCAGGACGTTCTCTCGTACGGCGTCCAGCTGGGCCTTGCCGACGAGGACACCGGGGTGGGTGAACTCGGCGTCCGGCGGGAGGGTGCGGGCCATGGTGCGCGAACCGTCGGCCGTCCCGCAGGAGGCGAGGAGTGCCGCGGCCAGGGGCGGGATCAGCAAAGCCGTCGTCCGTCTGCGCACCGACCCCATCGCCGCCTCCGTGCCGTGATCCACACCCGCTCATTCGCAGCGTGCCCGGTGCGGGGACGGGGCGCAGGATCTGATGGGCCGAAGGGGAGTTGAGGTCGGTCCTCACGCCGCCAGGTGACGGTTCGGTGCCTTCGCGCGCTCCTCGTACTCCGGCAGTACGACGACGTCCACGCCGGCCGCTTCCAGCATCCCGCTGCCGTCGGCGGCCACCACGAAGGTGTCCGGCTCGCGCCACGCGGTCACCACGCGCCGTACTCCGGCGTCCAGGATCAACCGCGCACACGGCGCGGGGCGGGACGCGCGGTGGGCGCATGGTTCCAGGCTGCTGTACACCGTGGCGGTGGCCAGCCGGGGGTCGGTCGGGTCGAGCTTCGCCAGCGCGGCCTCCTCCGCGTGGACGACCAGGTCGCCGCCCTCACGGGAGTGGCCCCGCGCCAGCTCCGTCCCGTCGGCCGCGACCACGACCGCTCCCACGCTGAACGCGGTCCGCGAGGGAGGGCACTGCCCGGCCAGTTCGCAGGCCAGGGCGAGCCAGTGGTGGTCGGCGGCGGAGGCCGGCCGGCCGGCGCCGGGTGCGGTGGGCTCGTAGCGCATGAGCACGACGTCCTCGATCTGCCGTGTCTCCAGCAGGCGGAGGCGGCCGCCCTGATATCCGCCGGGGCCGAACAGCCGCGGCGCCTTCGGGTCGCCCACGAACAGCGGCGCCAAAACCAGCTGCAACTCGTCGGCCAGCCCCTGCTGGAGCAGCTGGGTGTGGATGACGCCGCCGCCCTCGACCATGAGACGCCGCACGCCGCGCACCTCGTGCAGGTGCTCCAGCAGCCGGCGCCAGTCCAGTTCCGGGCCCAGTGGGACCACGTCGGCATCGACAGGCGTGGCGTGCAGGCGCTGGGCGCCCTGGTCCGTCGTATAGACGACCTTCTCGCCTCCCGTGTGCCAGAACTTCGCCGTCGGGTCCAGGTCTCCGGAGCCGCTGACCGTGACCTTCAGGGGGTAGGCGGGCTTTCCCGCGGCCTCTCGTGCCGCTCGGCGCCCGGGGGAGTTCACCAGGAGGCGGGGGTTGTCGGCGCGGATGGTGCCGGCGCCGACGAGGATGGCGTCGACCGAGGCCCGTACCTCGTCGACGCGGTCGAAGTCGGCCGGGCTGGACAGGAGCAGGCGGTCGGGGCCGGTGTCGTCCAGGTAGCCGTCGAGGGAGACGGCGGCGGACAGCAGGACGTAGGGGAAGGGCATCTGCGTACTCCACCTCGGCGACGGGCGGGCTTGGTTCAAGTTTGAAACAAACCTACACTGGATGCATGACGACCCGCTGGCTCACCCCCGAGGAGCAGCGCGCCTGGCGCGCGTACATCGGCGCCGTCCTCCTGGTGGAGGACGCGCTCGACCGGCAACTCCAGCAGGAAGCCGGCATGCCGCACATGTATTACTCCATCCTTGCCACTCTGTCCGAGACCGAGGAGCGCAAGCTGCGCATGACCGACCTCGCGGCGCGGCTGAAGATCACCCGCAGCCGTCTGACGTATGCCGTGACGCGCCTGGAGAAGGACGGGCTGGTGCGGCGCGAGAACTGCCGCTGGGACAAGCGCGGCAGCATCGCGGCGCTGACCGACGAGGGGATGACGGTCCTGGAGCGGGCGGCACCCGGGCATGTGGAGACCGTACGGGCGCTGCTGTTCGACCGGCTGACCCCGGAGCAGGTCGGGCAGATGGAGGAGATCTTCAGCAAGGTCGCCGAGGGGTTCGAGGGGGACGCGGCGCAGGCGGCGCCCGATGACGTGCCGTGGCGGCGGCGGTCGACCAAGCCCTGTTCATGACGCGGATCACAAATGCGTTGCTTCAAAATTGAAGCAGAGGTAGGGTCCGAGACCGAGGAGCTGCTTCAAATCTGAAGCAGATCTGCCCGAGGACCGGAGTACCCGCATGCCCGACTTCCCCGCCGCCACCCAGCGCTCCCGCGTCCGCGTGCCGCTGCGCTTCGGAGACGGCTACAGCGTCGATGCCGAACTGGTCACCTTCCACGGACTGGCCGACGGCCAGGAGCATGTGGCCGTCGTCCTCGGCGATCCAGGGCCCGTCCCCTTGGTGCGTCTGCACTCCGAGTGCCTCACCGGCGATGTCTTCGGCTCGGCCCGCTGCGACTGCGGCCCGCAGCTGCGCGAGGCCGTCGAGCGGATCGCCGACCGCGGCGGGGTCCTGCTCTACCTCCGCCAGGAAGGCCGCGGCATCGGCCTCTACAACAAGCTCGACGCGTACGCCCTTCAGGACCAGGGCCTCGACACCTACGCGGCGAACACCGCGCTGGGCCTGCCCGAGGACGCCCGCGACTACACGGCGGCCGCGCAGATGCTCACCGCCCTCGGCGTCGGCGAGCTCGACCTGCTCTCCAACAACCCGGACAAGGCGGGCCAGTTGCGGGACCTCGGCATCGGCGTCCGCGACCGCGTGCCGACCGGCGTGTTCACCACCGCCCACAACGTCCGCTACCTGCGGGCGAAGGTGCTCCAGACCCAGCACACCCTGCCGCTGGGCGAACTGACGGAGCGTACGGCAGGCTGACCTTGCTCGCACCCGACGACGGGAGCCTTCCGGGCGCCCTTCTCGGATGACGTCCGCGCCGGGCACTATCGACTCCATGTCCATCGCCGGCATCCCCGACATTCCCGAGGAGACGTCAGGACAGGACGCCCCAGCGGCGGGCCCGTTCCTGACGATGGGGTCCGACTCCGTGCCGGAGCCGGACCGGTTCAGCTGGTGGGCCGAGGTCGTCGACGAGCTGATGCCGGTGTCGATCAGCAGCGCGCACGCACCCCGCTTCGAGGGCCGGCTGGAAGCCGTGGGGATGCTGCCGCGCAGCCAGGTCACGACCTTCACCTTCTCCCCGATGACCGCCCGCCGCTCCCTGGCCCAGATCCGCCGCCAGGATCCCGAGGACTACTTCATGATCCTCGTCGGGGGCAACAGCTCCATACGGCTGGAACAGTCCAGGAACGTCGCCTGCCTCGGCGCCGGCGAAATGACCCTGTACTCGAGTTCCCGCCCGCTGATCAGCGATTTCCACGACCCCGAGCAGCAGTGCCGGATGACGGTGCTGCGGCTGCCGCGCACCGTGCTGCCCCTGGCCGACGGCCGGGCGGACCGGCTGCTGGCCGAGCCGCTGCCCACCGGGACCGGTTCCGCGGCGCTGCTCGCCCCGTATCTGACGGACCTGCCGGACGCCGCCCGCGGCTGCGGACCGGCGGAGCTGGCCCGGCTCGGTTCCGTCGCCGTCGATCTGGCCGCGTCCTTGCTGGCCGCGCGGCTCGGCGAGCAGGACGCGCTGCCCGTCGAGACCCGCAAGGCCGCGCTGCTCGCCCGGATCAACGCCTTCATCGACCACAACCTGGCCGACCCGTGGCTGCGCCCGGCGGCCATCGCCGCCCACCACCACATCTCCGTACGCACCCTGCACACCCTGTTCCGCGACGCGCCGGAACCCGTGGCCGCCACGATCCGGCGCCGCCGCCTGCAACGCAGCCACGCCGACCTGACCGACCCCGCCCTGAGCCACCGCACCATCGGCGAGACCGCGGCCCGCTGGGGATTCCGCAACCCGGCCGACTTCAGCCGGGCCTTCCGCGCGGCCTACGGAGTCTCCCCGAGCGAGGCCCGGGAGCGTGCACAGAATGCCAAGGATCTCGGCACGGGCTGCTAAAGACGCGACTGACCAGCTCAGGCGAGAGTTGGATCACAGCATCCCAGTGACTTCAGGACCGGGACCGGACCCCATCGAGCACACCCTCGATGCGGGGGAGGACCGCGGGGGGACCTGGAGGCACTGGGGTGCTTCCTGACTCACGGGAGCATTTGGGGCGTGTCACCGGACTCATGTTCACGGCTTGTGATCGCGACGCTCGTACACGATGACCCGCCGCCCGCGGACCTGCTCGTCCGCCACCGCTTCGAAGTACTCCCGCAAAACGGCGTTCTTCACGATGTCCCGCTTCGCGGATACGGGCCGGGCCACTTCGGGCACATCCGTGACCAGCACTATGCGCCGCTGTTCCAGCATGGCCGCCCTGATCCGCTCCGGGTCGGCTTCCTCGCCCTTCAGCGTTCCGGACGCGGTGGGGCTCTGCGCCAGCGCGATGTCCCGCAGACCGGCGAAGGCGTCGGGGGAGACCAGCTGGGTGTCGCGCCGGGCCGCCGGTATGAAGACCACCGCGTCCCCGGCCCTCTTCAGTTTCCGTACGTTCGCGGCCGCCGACAGGACGTCGTCCACCCGGCTCGCCGGAGACCGCGTGGCCAGGGACTGCGGCAGCAACGCCACCACCGCCACTGAGACGATCGCCGGAACCAGCCAGGGCACCGCCCTGGGGAACCGGGGCCCGACCACACGCACCGCCGCGCCGATGACCGCGCCGATCAGCAAGGTCAGACCCAGCATGCTGAACAGGACATAGCGGTCCAGGAACAGCGGCTTGATCAGGGAAAGACCGAGCAGCCCCACCTGCGGCACCGCAAGCAGCGGCAGTCCGACCGCCGCCACCGACAGCCGGCCCGCCCGCGGCCGGTCCAGCGACACTCCGAGACCGCCGATGGCCAGCAGGACCGCCGGGCCGATCAGCGCGTGCCATGTCAGGGGCGGGATCCACGACACCTGCTCGGACTGCGTCCGGCTGAACAGAATCAACGGCAGGACGCCCGCCGTCGCGGCCGTCGCTGCCACCGACCAGCGTGTCCACACTCTCCGTTCGGCCTTCGTCCACATCAGGGTCGCCGCGTGCGCGGGCAGGATCAGCAACGACAGCCAGTTCAACAGCGCGCACACCAGGACCACGCACCCGTACGCGGCCCAGTGCACCGCGCGGCCCCTGCCTTGGAGCACGGTCACCAGCAGCAGGGTCGAGAGCGCGGACCCGGCCATGACCAGGGCGTACGGACGTCCCTCCTGGAGGTGGAACTGCACGGCCGGCAACAGCCCGAGCGCCAGCCCCGCGGCCAGGCCCGCCCTGGCTCCGGCCAGGCGATGACCCATGACCGTCACACAGGCCGCCGCTGCCGCCACGGCCAGGACAGAGGGGAGTCGCAGGACGGTGGTGCCGGGGCCGAAGCCTTCGAAGAGCGTGTGCATCAGCAGGTAGTAGAGCCCGTGTACGGCATCCACCTGACCCAGCATGTGCCAGATCTCCCCGGCCGATCGGCGGGCCACCTGCCAGGTCGCCGCCTCGTCCCGCCACACACTGTCTTGCCGGGAGATTCCCCACAGGCCGAGCGCCAGGGTCCACAGCAGCGGTATCGCCCACAGGGGCAGGCGGCGCCGGAGCATGGATATGTGGCAAGACATGAAGACGTTCGGGTCCTTGAGGTGATGATGCGGACCGACGTCATGAACATGCCTGCGAGAGCCGCCTCCGTACCTTAAGCAAGGAGGACGATCTTTAGCGACTGATGACAGCTGTGAACAGGTTCACTGCCCAGGCAGTGAACCTCGAGCCCTCACAACCCATCAGGCCCGGCGTCGTTCAGAGGCGGAGCAGGCGCTGGGTGATCTCCCGGTACTGCCTCAGCGCGAGGTGCAGGTCGGCGGACTGCTTTTCGGCGTCCTGATCTTCGGAGTCCTGGTCCTGCCAGCCCGCGCGGAGAGTACGCCGCTGTTCGGCGAGGGCCTCCATGAGCTGGGCGGTGGCCTCGTCGAAGGCGCCTTCGGCTTCCTCCAGGGACTCACGCGGAGCGTCGGGGAACGTGTTGACGGCCCGTCCGAGTCGCCGGACGATCTTGTCCCGCTCGTCCGGCGGGAACAGCGGTGCCGGGCCGGGCGCGCGGCGTCCCGCGTCGCCACGGGGCTGGTCGGCGGACTGTCGGGCGCGTGTCTGGTCGTACATCATCAAGTGCCGCTTTCCTGTGCGTTGTGCCGGATTTCCGGAGCGGCATGGCTCTGAGCCGTGCCGCCAGTCAACGTCCGGCGTCGGCCCGTGTCAACGCGATACCGCCCGCGAGCGGACACGGTTGTTACACGGGCAGGAGTACGGTGAGAACCCGAGGGCCTTTCACATAGCGGAATTCGGACCGGCTCCGGGCCGTCATCTCATGGTCCGGTGAACCACCAGACCACATTCCCTTCCACTCCACCGCCCGTCACACGTCCTCAGGGCAGCCCGTGACCCCGGCCGCGCCATCCGCATCCAGGCCGAGGAGCCACGCATGTCACGCAGCCCGACCACGTCCACGACGGCCACACTGTCAGCCCCCGCCCCGCCCCAGGGCTACGACGGAACGTCCCCCTTCCCGCCGGACGGACCGGCGCCCCCGCGCGACGGCGGTGAACGGCTGTACGTCACGGTGACGGCAGTGATCGTCGTCCTGCCGTTCCTGGCGATCGGCCTCGCCGGCTGGCTGCTGTGGGGCAGCCTCATCCATCCCGCCGACATCGTGCTCGCGCTCGTCCTCTACACGGTCACGGGTCTCGGCGTCACCGTCGGCTTCCACCGCGGTCTCACCCACGGCAGCTACCGGGCCGTCCGACCCGTGCGCATCGCGCTCGCGGTGGCCGGATCGATGAGTTTCCAGGGCGACGTCATCGGCTGGGTCGCCACCCACCGCCGCCACCACGCCTTCACCGACCGGCCGGGGGACCCGCACTCGCCGTACCGCTACGGCACGCATCTGCGCGGCCAGTTGCGCGGACTGCTGCACGCGCATGTCGGCTGGCTGTTCCGCAACGACCGTACGCCGCCGGAACGTTACGCGCCTGACCTGCTGGCCGACCGCGACATCCGCGGCGTGGCCCGCGCCTTCCCGGCGCTGTGCGTCCTCACGCTCGCCCTGCCGTTCGCGGCCGGCTGGCTCATCGGAGGGACGTGGCTGCACGGCGTAACCGCCCTGCTGTGGGCGGGACTTGTGCGCATCGCGCTGCTCCACCACGTCACCTGGAGCGTGAACTCCCTCTGTCACATGATCGGTGACCGCCCGTTCCGCACCCGGCGCCATGACCGGGCCACCAACCTGTGGCCGCTCGCCCTCCTCTCGTTCGGCGAGAGCTGGCACAACCTCCACCACGCCGACCCCACCAGCGCCCGCCACGGCGTCGACCGGGGCCAGCTCGACCCCTCGGCCGCCGTCATCCGCCTCCTCGAACGCCTCGGCTGGGTGCACGACGTGCGCTGGCCCACTCCGGCCCGCGTCGCCGCCCGCCGCACCTGACCCCGAGCACTCATCTCCTCCGCCGCACGGCGATCGACAGGAGCTCCAGTGACCACCGCCATGCAACCCCCGCTTCCCTCCCACCCCCTCCTACGCCTGCGCCTGGCACCCCACGGCCGTATGCCCCGCCCCATCGACGGAGCGTGGTGGCCCCGTTCGTACGACCTGCTCGCCGAACTCCCCTGGCTGCTCGCCGGGTTGCCGCGCGCGTGGGGCCACATCACCAGCGTCACCGTCAACGGGGCGACATGGTCCGCGGTGCCCGGCCGGATGCTCGTCTCCAACCAGGTCGTACGACTGCACCGGACTCCCACGGCATCCGCCGCCCACACCATCGTCCTGCTCTCACCCGGCCAGGGACGCTGGGACCTGCTGGTCGTGCCGCCCGACACGACCGAGGAGGCCGCGGAACCACTCATGGCAGCCGCGGCGGACGTGCACACGTAGCGCGAGCCGGCGGGCTTCCCGGTCGCCGCCCGCCGGGGAGTACCGTGAAAACGAGGAAGCCACTCGGTTTCCTCATTGCCGGCGGGCAGGTGAGGCGATGTCCGACTCCGACTCCCCGCGTGTGACCAGGCTTCTGCCGGACACCGTCCACCGGGCCGTGCGGCCCGGGACAGCCGTCGTCCGGCTGGAGACGACACACGACCGGCTGGGAGTGCTCGACGGGGCGTGGTGGCCGCGTTCCCACGACATCGCCGCCGAGTTGCCCGGCCTGATCACCGCACTGACCGAGTACCTCGGGCCGGTCACGCGCGTCGGCCTGGACGCGGACGCCTGGGAAGAGCTGCCGACGCGGATGACCATCGAGGACCGCGTCGTCCACATCGACGCCTCTTCCATCGGCGACGACACCGTCCTCATCACCCGGGGCGAGCAGGATCTCTTCTCCCTCCTCGTGGTCCCGCCGCATGCGACGCCCGACGCCGCGCGCGCCGCCATGGCCGAGGCCGTCCGCGCCGACAACGTGACGCAGGCCGAACAGATCCTCATCGACACCGGCACCGAGCGCGCGGACCCGAGCAGCACGGAAGGCCCGACGGCCGGGCGCCCATGACATCCGCTCCCGCCTCGAAGGCGTCGGCGTACAGCTTCGCCGCGGCCGGGTCAGGCGGCGCTCTTCACGTGGCGGACCAGCCACATCAGCAGGGCGTCCAGGTCCGCGGCGGCCGAGAGGACCCGGTCGACCGCCTCCGGGGTGTGCAGCCACTCCTCGCAGCCGAGAGGGCGGGCGGCGATCAGCGAACGGTGGCGCAGCAGGTTCGTACGGGAGTGGTCCGTCGGATAGCCACGCGGGGGGCGTTTCATCACGTCCCCGGAGATGTCGTAGCCCTTCTTCCGCAGCTCCTCGACGATGGCGGACAGTTCACGGCCGCTCCCCTCGGAGGCCACGGCTTTGCGGAACATGTCCACCTGGCCGGGATCGGGGTACCACCAGGCGCCCTGGATCCGCAGGCCGTCCAGGTCGAACCGGAGATTGATCTCGATCTTGCGGCCGAGCCGGATCATCGCGCCCTGGTGCTGCCACCACCAGGAGTCGGTGCGGTAGTGCCAGACGGAGAAGTCCTCGTACCGGGGGTCGGTGTCCGCGACCTCGTTGAGCAGGGCGATCATCGGCTGCCGGACCAGGCGTTCGCGGTCCGCGCGGTAGCGCTCGCGGGTCGCGTGGGTCGGTTCGCCCTGGAGCTGCCACAACACGTCCATGGCCTGCTCCGGCCAGCCGGTGAACTGTCCGCGCATGCGCGGAGGATAGCTCAGTGCGCTCCACGATCACGCCGGCCTCGGAAAACAAAGCAGCGCCCAAGCCGACCGAAGCCGACCTGGGCGCTGCGTAGCAGGTCAGAGGGCATACCCCCCGCCTACCACCCGTAGGCCCTGTGGGACTCGAACCCACAACCAATGGATTAAAAGTCCACTGCTCTGCCAATTGAGCTAAGGGCCCAGGCGATGTTGCCTCCCCGAGCATAGCCGGACACGGCCGGGACTCCGATCGGGTATCGGGGTCTCGGCCGTGCCGCCCCGGCAGGGCGGGCCAGGAGTGTCCAGGGGTGTTACGGATCGACCGGTTCGGGCGTGCCCTTGCGGGACGCCTCGCGGGCGATGGTCCGTTCGTGGTCGGGGTTGAGGAACCAGTGCCGGGCCGAGGCCAGCCACCAGGTCGCGGCGAAGCCGAGGACGACGAGGACGGCGACCGGGGCGTAGTTGAAGGTGTCCGAGGTGACCGGGGAGACCTGCGGCAGCATGAAGAGGACCGTGATCACGACGACCCACGCCACCGCCACCACCCCGATCGGCCGCGACCAGCGCCCCAGATGCCACGGCCCGCGCTCGAAGTCCTCGCCCTTCCGCAGCCGCAGCAGCGTCGGGATGACGTAGGCGATGTACAGGCCGATCACGGCGATCGACGTCACCGCCGCGTAGGCCGTGACATTGATCAGATACGGCAGCCCGAGCACCAGCGCGCCCAGCGCCGCCAGCCACACCGCCGCCACGGGGGTGCGGGTGCGCGGGTTCACCGTGTGCCAGAGGTGGGAGAAGGGCAGCGCGCCGTCCCTGGAGAAGGCGTAGATCATCCGGCTGTTGGCCGTCACCGACGCCATCCCGCAGAACAGCTGCGCCCCGATCACGACCAGGAGCAGCAGCTTGCCCGCCGTCGCGCCCAGCGCGTCGAGCAGGATCTGCGCGGGCGGTGCGCCGGTCGGCGACGTGAGAGCACCCTCGTAGGACTGGATGGCGAAGGTGAAGCCCAGGAGCAGGACGAACCCGGCTATCCATGACGTCCAGATGGACTGGACTATCCCCTTCGGGCCCGCCGTCGACGCGTCGTGTGTCTCCTCCGTCATGTGGGCGGAGGCGTCGTAGCCGGTGAAGGTGTACTGGGCCATGAGCAGGCCGAGCGCGACGACGTACACGCTGCTGCCCCAGCCCGTGTTGTTCACGAACTCGCCGAACACGAAGGACGCGGACTGGTGCTGGTCCGGGGAGAAGGTGAGCGCGCCGACGATCAGGGCCACGCCGAGCACATGCCACCACACGCTCACGCTGTTGAGCAGGCCCACCACCCGCACGCCGAAGGTGTTGAGCAGGCCGTGCAGCACCAGGATGCCCGCGAAGAGGAGGATCGTGCGGCCGGGCGTGACCTCGAAGTCGAACTGCAGGTTCAGGTACGCGCCCAGGAAGGACGCCGCCCCGAAGTCGATGCCCGCGGTCACCGCGACCTGGCCGAGCACGTTGAACCAGCCCGTGAACCAGGCCCAGGCGGCGGCCGTTCGCGGGGGCGCGAGCCGGTGGGCCCAGAAGTACAGGCCCGCCGACGTCGGGTACGCCGAGCAGATCTCGGCCATCGACAGGCCCACGAACAGCGTCATCAGTCCGACCGCGACCCAGCCCCAGGTGATCACGGCGGGACCGCCGGTGTTCATGCCGAACAGATACAGCGTCAGGCATCCCGACAGGACCGAGATGATCGTGAAGGAGACCGCGTAGTTGGAGAACGCCGACATGCGGCGGGCAAGGACCTGCGTGTAGCCGAGCTGGGCCAATCGCTCTTCGTCAGACAGCCCACTCACTTTGGCGTCATCTGTCATGCCCCCAGCGATTCCCTCGCCGGGGGCATGACACACGTCACAACTTGGCTAGAAAATGGCCCTCCAGGAAAGGCCCTTGTAGTACTGCCACCCGGTCGCGATCTTCACCCGGGCCGCGAAGGACCCCTTGCCGTTGCCGGTCTGGCGGTACGGGTTCCCCGCCGTGTCCCGCATGACCAGGTCGCTCTTCCCGTCGCCGGTGATCTCGCCGACGCCCCCGTTGCGGGCGAGCGCCGCTCGCGACCCTGGTGAGGGTCAGCTTGCCTGCCTGCTTGTCATGCGTGACGACGTGCCCGTCACCGAGCTTCGCCTCGCCGGCCTCCGCGAGGTCGTGGGCCGTGAAGCTGTGCTCGTCCGCCGTCCACAGGGTGTCACCGTCCAGAGCGGCGGCACCTGGGGTGCGCGTGACGACCGGCCCGGTCTCACCGATCTCGTATACCGACTGCTTAGCCGGGGCCGTGTGGATCCCAGTACCGGTCCGACTTCGCGGCCGCGACGACTCATCGAACTTGGGTGTACCGGCCGCGGCGACCGCAACGCGCAGGTCACGGCCGACCATGCGATTTCGGAAACGCCGGAAGGGCCCGCACGACCGAAGTCGTACGGGCCCTTCCTCACTTCACTACTTCACTACTTCACTCGGCGTCAGCCGTTGCGCTTCCAGCGCGGCTTGTCGTCCCGGCGGCCGAAGGAGGAGGAGCCGGACCCGGTGCCGGTGCCGGTGCCGCCGCGGTGGTCGTCACGGCGGCCGTAGGGGCGCTCGTGGCCGCCGGAGCGGAAGCCCGGGCGGTCGCCCTGGCGGTCGCGGTTGAAGGGGCGGTCGCTGCCGCGGTGACCACCGCGGTCGTCACGGCGCTCGAAGGAACGGCCGGCCGGGCGGTCGGACGGACGGTCGTCCCGGCGGAAGCCGCCACGGTCGTTGTCGCGACGCTCGAAGGGACGGCTGCCACGGTCGCGGTCGAAGGAGCGGCCGCCACGGTCGTCACGGCTGTCGTCCCGGCGGAAGCCACCACGGTCGTTGTCACGACGCTCGAAGGAACGGCCGCCACGGTCATCACGACGGTCATCGCGACGGAAGCCACCACGGTCGTTGTCACGACGCTCGAAGGAACGGCCGCCACGGTCATCACGACGGTCGTCCCGGCGGAAACCACCACGGTCGTTGTCACGACGCTCGAAGGAACGGCCGCCACGGTCATCACGACGGTCATCGCGACGGAAACCACCACGGTCGTTGTCACGACGCTCGTCGCGACGGAAGCCACCCCGGTCGTTGTCCCGGCGCTCACGACGCTCGTACGGCGCCGGAGCCTCGGCCCGGTCCACATCCTGTGCGACCGGCTGCTCCGGCACGGACGCCTCAAGGGCCTCCACCACCGCGGCCTGCGCCTCGGCGACCGCGGTCTCCGGGTCCTCGCCGCGCTCGCGGGCGGACCGGGCGACCAGGCGGTCGGCCTCTTCGCGCAGCTCGGCGGCGCGCCGCTGCGCCCGCTCCAGCTGCTTGCTGAGGTGAGCGACCTCACGCTCGGCCTGCTGCGCGGCGTTGCCCGCGGACTCGGCCTGGACCTCGGTCATCGAACGGGCGCCGGTGATCTCGGCGACCTCGGGCTCGAACGCCGTACCGGAGTTGATGATGTGACGGCCGGCGTCGACGCCCGCGTCCTCCATCAGCCGGAAGATCTGGCGGCGCTGGTGCGGGAGCGAGAGGGAGACGACCGTGCCGGTGCGGCCGGCTCGGGCGGTACGGCCCGCGCGGTGCAGGTAGTCCTTGTGGTCACCGGCCGGGTCGACGTTCAGGACGAGGTCGATGCCGTCGACGTGGATGCCGCGCGCCGCGACGTCCGTGGCGACCAGGCAGTTGACGTAGCCGTCCTTGAAGTCGGCCAGCGTCCGGGTGCGCGCACCCTGCGTCATGCCGCCGTGCAGCGCGTCGGCCTTCACACCGGCGTCGCGCAACTGCTCGGCGACACGGTCGGCGCCCAGCTGGGTGCGGACGAAGATGATCGTGCGGCCCTTGCGGGAGGCGATCGCGGCGGTGACCGGCGCCTTGTCCTTGGGCTTCACGACGAGGATGTGGTGCGACATGGTCGTGACGGCGCCCTGGGCGGCGTCGACCTCGTGGTGGACCGGGTCCTTGAGGTACCGGTCGACGAGGGTCTTGATCTCGTTCTCCATGGTCGCGGAGAACAGCATCCGCTGACCGCCCGCCGGAATCTGGTCGAGCAGCTCGGTGACCTCGGGCAGGAAGCCCAGGTCGGACATCTGGTCGGCCTCGTCGAGTACGGCGATCTGCACGTTCTCGAGGGAGCAGGCACCGCGGTTGATGATGTCGCGGAGGCGGCCGGGCGTGGCGACGAGGATGTCGACGCCGCGCTCGAGGGCGTAGATCTGGTTGCCCATGGAGGTGCCGCCGCAGACGACCTTCATCTTCAGGCCGACGACATCGCCGTACGGCTGCAGCGCGTCCGCCACCTGCATGGCGAGCTCACGGGTCGGGGTGAGGATGACGGCGCGGGGCTTGCGCTTCTCGGTGCGGCCGCCGGCCAGCGTGGCCAGGGCCGGCAGGCCGAAGGAGAGGGTCTTGCCGGAGCCGGTGCGGCCACGGCCGAGGATGTCCTTGCCGGCCAGGGCGTCCGGGATGGTCGCGGCCTGGATCGGGAAGGGGCTGGTCACGCCGTTCTGCGCGAGCTTGCGCACGACGCCCTCGGGGAGACCGAGGTCCGCGAAGGTGAGCTCGGGGGCCTCTGCGGTCTCGGGAGCCTCTACGGTCTCGTCCCCGTTCTCGGGCACGACGACGTGATCAGTACTGGAAATGGACATGCGAATGCGAAACCTTCCGGAGTCTCGTCGGCACGCGCCCGTCAACTCCGTGATTTCGCAATACGACCGCCTCTATGCGGTCAGCCACGGCAAGGGAGAGAACGCGCCACACGGCGCGCTCTTCTATGGCGCCGGGCAAATGATTCAAACGATCTATAACCATACGCACCCACCAGCCCCCAAGGCAAACCGCTCCCCCGAGAGACAGGTCACACCCTCACGCCGGTGACCCCGCGGTCGGCGCCGGCTCCCGCTGGGCCAGCTGCGGTGCCGTCTCGCCATGCGCCGACGACGACGGCTCGGCGACGGTCGGGTCCGGCGAGGCGGTCGGCGACGGCGGCGTGGGCGTCGGCTCCGGCGCGACCGTCCGCGTAGGCGTCGGCTGCGGCTTGGTCGGCACGGGCTCGCCCGCCCCGCCCGTCCCGCCGGGCCCACCCGGACGCACCGGCGCCGAAGGAGCCCCGCTCCCAGGCGCGGAAGCCGAAGCCGAAGGCCGCCCGGACTCCTTCCCCGGCTTGCCCTTGCCCTTGCCGTCCCGCTTCTCCCCGCCGCCCTTCCCGTCCCGCTTGCCGCCCGTCGCCGCCCCGTACCCGGAGCCACCGCCCGACACGGCCGACCCCCCGTCGGGCGCCTCACCACCTCGCTGCCCGGCGGAATGGGACGGCTTGGAGTTCCCGCCCGGCCCGTCGTCACCCACGCTCATACAGCCGGCGGCAGCGGCGACGGCCACGACCGTGGCGGCCAGGCGAACGGGTACGTACAAGGGGCGCACGGGCAGCCACCTCCGGGGAGGGCGAAGAAGTCAACCTGCCCAACTCCCGCCGCCCACAAGAGGACACGCGCCAGACGACACGTGACGCGTCACACTGGACAGACGACGCCTCAGCCGTACCCCAGCGCGTGCAGCCGGGCGTCGTCGATCCCGAAGTGATGCGCGATCTCGTGCACCACCGTCACCTCGGTCTCCTCCACGACCTCCTCCCGCGACTCGCACATCCGCAACGTCGGCCCCCGGTAGATCGTGATCCGGTCCGGCAGCACCCCGGCGTACCACTCCCCGCGATCGGTCAGCGGAGTCCCCTCGTACAGGCCGAGCAGCTCGGGATCGTCCGCGGGCGGTTCGTCCTCGACGAACACCGCGACGTTGTCCATCAGCCGCGTCAGCTCCGGCGGGATACGGTCCAGCGCCTCGGCGACCAGTTCCTCGAACTCCTCGCGCGTCATCTCCAGCACAGGGACATTGTCCGGTACGGAACGGTCGTAGGAGGGTCACGGCGACGGTATGAGAGTCACCGCCGCCCCGCATATCCGCTGCCGGACTTGGGCATACGGGACCAATGGCCGCCCGCGTCCCCAACGTCGCCGCCCTGAACCGCGTACGCCGGGCACCGCGTGCGCTCGCCCGCCGCTACCGTTCCCGCCGCCCGCACCCCGCCGTCGAACTCGTCCCCCAGCCCCACCCCTGGAGCCGCGCCCTGGGGCTGGTCGCGGTCGTGCTGCTGGGCGCCTGGCTGGGCCTGCTGATCGTCGGGAACGTCCGGGTGCCCGTCGGGCCCATGGACACCACCATGACCCTGCGCCCCTCACTCGCCGGCGGCACGAAGATCAACGTCTCGCCGCTCGGCGCACTGCAACTGGACAGCCACATCGCCCCGGTCCGCCTGGACGTGAACGTCGACCAGCTCGACCCGGTCCGCTCCCAGGCCCTCGTCGACCACCCCGAACGCCTCTCCGGCCTCCAGGACGAAGTCGGCGAGGACGTCGGCCGCGGCGCGCTCGACCTCGCCCTACGCTCCTGTGTCGCCGTCGTCTCCGGCGCCACCGCTCTCGGCCTCGCGGTCTACCGCCGCCCCCGCCGCGCCCTCGCCGCCGGCGGCCTCGCCCTCACCCTCCTCGCCGCGTCCGGCGGCACGGCCTTCGCCACCTGGAACCCGAACTCGGTCCTTGAGCCCAAGTTCTCCGGCCTGCTCTCCTCCGCACCCTCCCTGGTCGGCGACGCACGCAGCATCGTCACCGAATTCGACGTCTACCAGAAGGAGTTGGCACGCCTCGTCACCAACGTGACGAAGCTGTACGACGCCACGTCCACGCTCCCGGCCTACCAGCCCGACCCGACCACGATCCGGGTCCTGCACGTCTCGGACATCCACCTCAACCCGGCGAGCTGGAAGATCATCGCCTCGCTGGTGGAGCAGTACAAGGTGAACGTGATCGTCGACTCCGGTGACACGATGGACCATGGCACCGCCGCCGAGAACGGCTTCCTGGACCCGATCGAGGACCTGGGCGCCCCGTACGTCTGGGTCCGCGGCAACCACGACTCCATGATCACCCAGCGCTATCTGGAGCGTATGAAGAACGTCCACGTCCTCGACGACGGCCGGGTGGTGTCCGTCGCCGGCCTGCGCTTCGCGGGCATCGGCGACCCCCAGTTCACCCCCGACCGCACGAACGAGACCGGAGCCGAGCAGTCGCAGGAACTGGCGGGCGCCCGGCTGGCCTCCGCCCTGCGCGACCGGAAGGCCGCCGGAGAGCCGGTCGACGTGGCCGTCGCCCATGAGCCGTCCGCGGCCCGCGAGACGGACGGCCAGGTGCCACTGGTCCTGGCGGGCCACCTCCACCACTCCGAGATGGAGGTCATGCCGTTCGGCACCCGGCTGCGCATCGAGGGCTCCACGGGCGGCAGCGGCCTGCGGGCGATCGAGGGCAAGTACCCCGACCCGATCGAGACGTCGATCCTCTACTTCGACCGCGACACCCGCCGCCTCCAGGCCTGGGACGAGATCAGACTGGGCGGCCTGGGCCTCACGACGGCGGAGGTGGCCCGCCACCTCCCGGAGGAGAACCAGCCGGGAGCCGCCCCGTCACCCACGCCGACCCCGTCTCCGTCGCCCTCCCCCACTCCCGCGACCACGTCCCCGTAAACCGTTTTGGCGATACCTCCCGCCATCCCATATGCTTCTCACGTCCCCGACGCGCTGAGAGGCGCCCAGGCGGGCCGATAGCCCTCATCGTCTAGCGGCCTAGGACGCCGCCCTTTCAAGGCGGTAGCACGGGTTCGAATCCCGTTGGGGGCACGCAACACCGTGTGCGACACTGTCGTACGCATCGCTTGGTCCTGTGGAGCAGTTTGGAGTGCTCGCCACCCTGTCAAGGTGGAGGCCGCGGGTTCAAATCCCGTCAGGACCGCTGAGGTTCCTCTTGGAACCTCGCGGCTGGGTAGCTCAGTTGGTACGAGCGATCGCCTGAAAAGCGATAGGTCGCCGGTTCGACCCCGGCCCCAGCCACAGCCCAAGGGCCCTGCTCAGCGAGCGGGGCCCTTGATCATTTCGCCGTTCACGGCAGTGCGCAGCTCCCTGAGACCGGTCCGCCGGAAACAAAGCGTTCGCCACCGATTTCCCCGGGATGAGATCCTGGACCGCGTATGTCTACGCACCCCGCCCCCGGCACCCCCGCCCTCGGCGCCCTCGCCCCCCGTCTGGCCGAACTGTCGCTGCGCGACGCGCACCGGCTCGGCCGGCGGCTCGAAGGTGCCCGCAAGATCCGCAAGCCGGAGGCCCGCGCCGCCGTCCTCGCCGAGATCGAGGCCGAGGTCGCCAAGGCCGAACAGCGGATGGGCGAGCGACGGGCCCGCGTTCCCGCCGTCAGCTATCCCGAGCAGCTTCCGGTCAGCCAGAAGCGCGACGACATCGCGGACGCCATCCGCGACCACCAGGTCGTGATCGTCGCCGGTGAGACCGGGTCCGGGAAGACCACGCAGATCCCAAAGATCTGCATGGAGCTCGGCCGGGGCGTGCGCGGCATGATCGGGCACACGCAGCCCCGGCGGATCGCCGCGCGTACCGTCGCCGAGCGAGTGGCGGAAGAGCTGGACACCCCGCTCGGCGAGGCCGTCGGCTGGAAGGTGCGGTTCACCGACCAGGTCAACCCGGACGCCACCTTCGTCAAGCTGATGACCGACGGCATCCTGCTCGCCGAGATCCAGACCGACCGCGAGCTGCGCGCCTACGACACGATCATCATCGACGAGGCCCACGAGCGGTCCCTCAACATCGACTTCCTGCTCGGGTATCTGGCCCAGCTGCTTCCCAAGCGGCCGGATCTCAAGGTCGTCATCACCTCCGCCACCATCGACCCCGAGCGCTTCTCCCGGCACTTCGGTGACGCCCCGATCATCGAGGTCAGCGGGCGTACCTACCCCGTCGAGGTGCGCTACCGGCCCCTTCTCGAGGACGACTCCGACGACTCCGACCGCGACCAGATCACCGCGATCATCGACGCCGTCGAGGAGCTTCAGGGGGAGGGGAAGGGCGACATCCTCGTCTTTCTCTCCGGTGAGCGGGAGATCCGGGACACCGCCGACGCGCTCGTGCGCAAGCAGTACCGCTTCACCGAGGTGCTGCCCCTCTACGCCCGCCTCTCTCACGCCGAGCAGCACCGCGTCTTCCAGCCGCACACCGGCCGCAGGATCGTTCTGGCGACCAACGTCGCCGAGACCTCCCTCACCGTCCCGGGCATCAAGTACGTCATCGACCCCGGCTTCGCCCGCATCAGCCGGTACAGCCATCGCACCAAGGTGCAGCGGCTCCCCATCGAGCCGATCTCCCAGGCCAGCGCCAACCAGCGCAAGGGCCGCTGCGGCCGTACGTCCGACGGCATCTGTATCCGCCTCTACAGCGAGGACGACTTCGAGGCCCGCCCGGAGTTCACGGACGCGGAGATCCTGCGTACGAACCTCGCGTCCGTCATCCTGCAGATGACCGCCGCCGGACTCGGCGAGATCGAGAAGTTCCCCTTCATCGACCCGCCGGACCACCGCAACATCCGCGACGGCGTCCAACTCCTTCAGGAACTGGGCGCGTTGGACCCCACCCAGAAGGATTCGCGCAAGCGCCTCACCGACACCGGCCGCAAGCTCGCCCAGCTTCCCGTCGACCCGCGGCTGGCCCGGATGGTCCTGGAGGCCGACAAGAACGGCTGTGTCCGCGAGGTCATGGTCATAGCCGCCGCCCTGTCCATCCAGGACCCGCGCGAGCGCCCGGCCGACAAGCAGACGCAGGCCGACCAGCAGCACGCCCGCTTCAAGGACGAGACCAGCGACTTCCTCGCCTATCTCAACCTGTGGCGCTACATCCGCGAGCAGCAGAAGGAACGCGGCTCGTCGTCCTTCCGCCGGATGTGCAAGCAGGAGTACCTGAACTTCCTGCGCATCCGCGAATGGCAGGACATCTATACGCAGTTGAGAACGGTCGCCAAGCAGATGGGCATCCATCTCAACGAGGAGGACGCGCCCGAGCAGAGGGTCCACGTCTCCCTCCTCGCGGGGCTGCTCTCCCACATCGGCATGAAGGACGTGAAGGACGGCGCGAAGAACGAGTATCTGGGCGCCCGGAGCGCCAAGTTCGCGATCTTCCCCGGCTCCGCCCTCTTCAAGAAGCCCCCGCGCTTCGTGATGTC
This sequence comes from Streptomyces sp. 4N124, assembly GCF_052245395.1. Classification (NCBI taxonomy): domain Bacteria; kingdom Bacillati; phylum Actinomycetota; class Actinomycetes; order Kitasatosporales; family Streptomycetaceae; genus Streptomyces; species Streptomyces sp. 4N124. Next base: position 27,781 of record NZ_JBQQBS010000061.1, on the reverse strand, counting down.
CGCCGAACTGGTGGAGACCAGCCGCCTCTGGGCCCGCGTCAACGCCCGCATCGAGCCCGAGTGGGTCGAACCCCTCGCCGAGCACCTGCTCAAGCGGACGTACAGCGAACCGCACTGGGAGAAGGACCAGGCCGCGGTGATGGCGTACGAGAAGGTCACGCTCTACGGCGTCCCGATCATCGCCGACCGCAAGGTCAACTACGGCCGGATCGACCCCGAGGCGTCCCGCGAGCTGTTCATCCGCAACGCGCTCGTCGAGGGCGACTGGCGCACGCACCACAAGTTCTTCGCCGACAACCGCAAGCTCCTCAGCGAGGTCGAGGAGCTGGAGCATCGCGCCCGGCGCCGGAACATCCTCGTCGACGACGAGACGCTCTTCGACTTCTACGACCAGAAGGTCCCCGAACACGTCGTCTCCGGCGCCCACTTCGACTCCTGGTGGAAGCACAAGCGGCATGAGCAGCCCGACTTCCTCGACTTCGAGCGCGAGATGCTCATCCGGGAGTCCGCGGAGGCGGTCACCAAGGCCGACTATCCGGACTCCTGGCGGCAGGGAAACCTGAAGTTCCGGGTGACGTACCAGTTCGAGCCGGGCGCGGACGCCGACGGCGTGACCGTCCACATCCCGCTCCAGGTCCTGAACCAGGTCACGGACGAGGGCTTCGACTGGCAGATTCCGGGGTTGCGGGAGGAAGTAGTCACCGAACTCATCCGCTCCCTCCCGAAGCCGATCCGCCGGAACTACGTACCGGCGCCGAACTTCGCGAAGCGATTCCTGGACACGGCGGTCCCGCTCCAGGAGCCCCTCACCACCACCATGGCCCGCGAGCTGAAGCGCATGGTGGGCGTTCCCTTCACCACGGACGACTTCGACTGGTCCAAGGTCCCCGACCACCTCCGGATCACCTTCCGGATCGTCGACGAGCGGCGTCGCAAGCTGGCCGAGGACAAGGATCTGGAGACCCTGAAGCTCCAGCTGAAGCCGAAGGCGAGGAAAGCCCTCTCGCAGGCCGCGGCGGCCACCGCCGAACGCCAGGGCGGCGAGTCCCTGGAGCGCAAGGGCCTGACCGACTGGACGATCGGCTCCCTCACCCGCGTCTTCGAGACCCGGCGTGCGGGGCAGCCCGTGAAGGCGTACCCGGCGCTGGTCGACGACGGGGACACCGTCTCCGTGCGCCTCTTCGACACGGAGGCGGAACAGCAGCAGGCCATGTGGTTGGGCACGCGGCGGCTGATCCTCCGCAACATCCCGGTGAACCCGGCGAAGTTCGCGTCCGAGAAGCTGACGAACGCCCAGAAGCTCGCCCTGTCCGCCAATCCGCACGGCTCAATCCAGGCCCTGTTCGACGACTGCGCGATGGCTGCGGCGGACAAGCTGATCGGCGACTTCGGCGGGCCGGTCTGGGACGAGGAGTCGTACCGGAAGCTGTACGACAAGGTCCGCGCCGAGATCGTCGACACGACGGTCCGTACGGTGGAGCAGGTGCAGCAGGTCCTCGCCGCGTGGCAGGCCTGTGAGCGCCGCCTGAAGGCCGTACGGAGCCCCGCGCTGCTGCCGAACCTGGCGGACGTACGGGCGCAGCTGGACGGCCTCGTGAAGCCGGGCTTCGTGACGGAGACGGGGACGCGGCGGCTGCCGGACCTGATGCGGTACCTGGTGGCCGCGGACCGCCGGCTCCAGCAGATGCCGACGAACGTCCAGCGGGACACCACGCGCATGGAGAAGGTCCACGAGATGCGGGACGAGTACGCGTGGCTGCTGGAGCAGATGCCGCAGGGCCGGCCGGTGCCCTCCTCCGTCCTGGACATCCGCTGGATGATCGAGGAGCTCCGGGTCAGCTACTTCGCCCACGCGCTCGGCACGGCGTACCCGGTCTCCGACAAGCGCATCGTGAAGGCGATCGACGCGGCCGCTCCGTAACCGGCCCCGCACCCTAAGTGAGTTCGACCAGGCGGCGCCCCTCCTGTACAGTCTCTTCTCGCAGCACAACGCACCACCAAGTGCCGCGAAACCAGGTCCTGTGGAGCAGTTTGGAGTGCTCGCCACCCTGTCAAGGTGGAGGCCGCGGGTTCAAATCCCGTCAGGACCGCAGCGAAGAGCAAGGCCCGTGCCGAACAAGGTCGCGGGCCTTCTTCATGCCACCACGCACCCCAGCAACGCTCACCACCCTGCCAAGGCGGAGGCCGCGCCCGCGGCGCAGCCGCAATCGGGTACAGCAAATCCCGTCAGGACCGCAGCGAAGAGCAAGGCCCGCGCCGAACAAGGTCACGGGCCTTCTTCATGCCACCACGCACCCCAGCAACGCTCGCTACCAAGAGGGCCCGGGTCTTCGGACCCGGGCTTTGTTGTGCTCCCGCCCTGCTTCCCGGCGCCCCCCTGACGCCGTCTTGACGGCGTCTCCATCGCTCGGTACCCAGAAACCAAGGGTGCTTCCCCGGGCGGTCCTGTGGAGGTGGGGTATGGCGGCATCGGCTAGGCATGAGACGCGGGCGTTGCTTCGTGCGCATCTGGCGGCCGCCTCCTCCTATCGCCATCTGACGCGCCACTGCCCGATCTGCCACCACCTGCTGCGGCTGGCCATGGACACGGCCCCACGCACCGCCCGGGATCCGCAGGAGGCCGTGGAGGACGAAAGCCCCTCGCCCGCATGACGAACGCCCGGCTCAACGGCGGTCCTGCGGTGGCATGCTGGAACGTGCGGCTCTCAATAGCGCACGGGAGACAGGGGCGACAAGGACCCTGGCATGTGACGGGTGTCACCGGATGAGTTTTTCAAACCCCGGTTCTTACCCGGCTCCTACAACTGTTCAATTTAATATGTGCAATTGCACCTGCCTGAGGCATCTCCCAGAGCTCGCACACAGGAGATCCGACACCCCTCCCCAGACTCCGACAAGGCCGCCCACAGAGCCGGCCGGACCAGCCGCGACAGGGCACAAAAAAGATCGCGCTGAACTCGGCGGAGTCCAGCGCGATCGACGACGCACCCTGTGATGTGCTTCATAAGCTCTGTGGAGCTCGGGCGTGGGCTCCGTTGGGGCAGAACCCGCGTCGTTTGGAGCTAGGTTTCCGAACGCCTCGGCCAGTGGGGGACCAGCCGGTTTGCCCGGTTTATTCAGTTGTTCAGGCTTCGCTGCGCTGCTGCGGAATGCCCGCGAGCAGAGCACGGACCTCCGCCTCGCGGTAGCGGCGGTGCCCGCCGAGCGTGCGGATCGATGTAAGCTTCCCGGCCTTCGCCCACCGCGTGACCGTCTTCGGGTCCACACGGAACATGGTGGCGACCTCAGCCGGGGTCAGCAGCGGCTCGGCATCAGGGGTGCGAGCGGTCATGAGCGGCCTCCTCGGGAGAACCGAACCTTCTCGGTTCTTTCCTCTAAATTCTGCACCTTGACCCGCGTTGCCCGAAATGGCGGACGCGGGTCGAGTCGGTTATAGGACGAACGGCTTGTCCTCGGCACTACAACTACACCATCTGTCCAGCCGCGTCGGCCAAACCGATGGAATTGCCCCCCAGGTGTTCATCGGCGACGGAAGCCGATGGACCATGCCATAGCGGACAGTCACGCCGCTGTGACGATCAGTCACAGGACGATCAGGAGTCACAAGACCCCCCAAAGCAGGCAATACAGAGATTCCGCCCACAGTGGAACACAGTAGGACGGACGGAGTCCTCCCCGGACTCCTTGTCCTATTTTGACATGAGGAGGGGCAAGGGAGGCAAGGGCCGCGTACGTGCGGTCCGTCACGCTTGAGACATAAGCCCGGATCGGGACCAACGCCCCATGTTGACGAAACCTCAGGAACCTCAGGACGAGGACGAAACCCCAAAACGGGCGTCAGGTCAAACGTCAGTTCCCCGACCGCAGGTCAGGCGTCATATCGGCGAACGACGATCAAACTCCGTAAGTCAGTTCGCGGACCGCCGGTCCCGCACCGACCGCCACCGCTCCACGAGCCGGCCGTACGCCTCGCCCGCCGCCTCGCCGTCCCCCTGCCGCAGCGCCGCGATCCCCTCGGCCACGTCGGCGGCCGAGTGGTCGTCCTCCAGCTCACCGGGCGGCAGGGTGTGCACCAGGCCGCCGTAGTCCAGCTCGACCAGCGAGCGCGGATGGAACTCCTCCAGCCAGCGCCCCACGTCCAGCAGGCCGTCGATCAGCGGCCCCTCGTCGATGGTGTCCTTCAGGGTCCTGAGCGCCCGCGCCACCCGCCGCCGGGCCTGCACCATCGGCGTCCGGTAGCGCAGCATCGGCGGAACCTCGCCGGAGCCCTTGTCGAAGCGCCGCTCCTCGTCGGCGACCAGCACGAACCAGTGCAGCGGCACCTGCCAGGTCGAGGTGCGGATCCACGGCCGGGCATCGGGGTTGCGGGCCAGCCAGCGCTCGTAGTCCTGGGCCGCCTGGCGCCGTACGACGGGCGGCAGGACCGCGTCCAGGACGGGCGGCGGCAACTCCTCGGCGAGATCACCGAGCGCCTGCCAACCGCGCAGCCGGGTGCGCCAGGGGCAGACACAGACCACCCCGTCGACCTCCAGCACGAAGGCGTCGCGGCTCTCGTGCACCGGCACCGGGACGGGCGGCGTGGGCAGCAAGTCGGCCAGCGCGCGGCGGAGTTCGTCCTGGTACGTGGGACGGTCGGGGCGCCGGGCGTACCGCGTCCAGTGGTCGCGCTCCCGCTCCGGGAAGGCGGCCAGCGGTTCGTACACACGCAGATAGGTCGCGTACGGGACGATCAGCGAGGACACCTTGGGCACGCCTGCTCCCTCCCCCGCCGTCTGCCAGGAAAACCTGCGAAACCCGCTCACAAACGTGCGGGAAAACTATGCAAATCGTCGCACGGGCGTACTCCGGGAGTAGGTGATCCTGAGCACGTCGCGGTCGGCGGGGCGTACAGGCTCTAATCTCGTGCTAGCTGCCCCCGCCACCCTTACGGGAGCTCGTCCCAACCGCCGCTACTTACCCAGGAGTCACCACCGTGACCGACGTAACCGACGGCGTCCTGCACACCCTGTTCCATTCGGACCAGGGGGGTCATGAGCAAGTCGTGCTCTGCCAGGACCGAGCCAGCGGCCTCAAGGCCGTCATCGCCATCCACTCCACCGCCCTGGGCCCCGCGCTCGGCGGTACGCGCTTCTACCCGTACGCCAGCGAGGAGGAGGCCGTCGCCGACGCGCTCAACCTCTCGCGCGGGATGTCGTACAAGAACGCCATGGCCGGGCTCGACCACGGCGGCGGCAAGGCCGTGATCATCGGTGACCCTGAGCGCGACAAGACCGAGGAACTGCTGCTCGCCTACGGGCGTTTCGTGGCCTCGCTCGGCGGCCGGTACGTCACCGCGTGCGACGTCGGCACATACGTCGCCGACATGGACGTCGTCCACCGCGCATGCCCCTGGACCACCGGCCGCTCGCCCGAGAACGGCGGCGCCGGCGACTCCTCCGTCCTCACCGCGTACGGCGTCTACCAGGGCATGCGGGCCAGCGCCCAGCATCTGTGGGGCGACCCCTCGCTGCGGGCCAGGCGCATCGGCATCGCGGGCGTCGGCAAGGTCGGCCGCCACCTGGTGGAGCACCTGGTCGCGGAGGGCGCCGAGGTCTTCGTGACCGACGTGCGCGAGGAGGCCGTACGGCAGATGACCGATCGGTACGACACCGTGCTGGCCGTCCCGGACACCGAGGCGCTGATCCGCGTCGACGGGCTCGGCATCTACGCCCCCTGCGCGCTGGGCGGCGCGCTCAACGACGACACCGTGCCGGTGCTCACCGCCGAGATCGTGTGCGGGGCCGCCAACAACCAGCTGGCCCACCCGGGCGTCGAGAAGGACCTGGCCGACCGCCACATCCTGTACGCGCCCGACTATGTGGTGAACGCGGGCGGTGTCATCCAGGTCGCCGACGAGCTGCACGGCTTCGACTTCGAGCGGTGCAAGGCGAAGGCGGCGCAGATCTACGACACCACGCTGGCGATATTCGCACGAGCGAAGGCGGACGGCATTCCGCCGGCCGCGGCGGCCGACCGGATCGCCGAGCAGCGGATGCACGAGGCGGCGGCGGCGCGCGGACGCTGAGTGGGCCCGGGCCGGTCCGGGAGGTTTGGCCGGTACCCGTCGGTGGGCACTTAGAGAGAACTCTCACTTCCATCGGCGGGTCGACCGCCAGGAAGTGGTTAAAATCGCGGTTGACCAGCGAGGACAGGGCGCCTCAAAGGTCCTGTGCACACGCGGCTGCTGCGGGCGACGTACCGTATGGGCGCGGGCTCAGGTACCGTGGAAGCCCTACGGACCGGCCTCTCCACGGAGAGTCCGTTCCAGATCATGAACGCGTGTCGAGACTCTGGGGCCGTCGAGCCCCGTCACCGAGGGGGTCGAGCCATGGGGCGCGGCCGGGCCAAGGCCAAGCAGACGAAGGTCGCCCGCCAGCTGAAGTACAACAGCGGCGGGACTGACCTGTCGCGTCTGGCCAGCGAGCTGGGCGCTTCGACTTCGAACCAGCCGCCGAACGGCGAGCCGTTCGAGGACGACGAAGACGACGACGACCCGTACGCGCAGTACGCGGATCTCTACAACAACGACGAGGACGAAGAGGACGACGAGTCCGGTCCCACGTCGCAACAACGCCGCGGCGCTTGACGACTGTCCAGCAGTGCCTGACCCGGTCCTGAGCGGTTACCCGTCGGACCGGGTTTTGCGCTGCCTTCGCAGGCGTCGGCCGGAGCGCAGTTAACCGGAGTACGTGCCGACCAGCTCCGCACCCGTGGCATGGTCGCCGCGGTCCGTGATCTCGCCGGCCACCCATGCCTCCACACCGCGGTCGGCCAGGGTCGCCAGGGCCACGTCCGACGCTTCCTCCGGGACGATCGCGATCATGCCGACGCCCATGTTGAGGGTCTTCTCCAGCTCCAGCAGCTCGACGTCACCGGTCCTGCCGACGAGGTCGAACACCGGGGCCGGGGTCCAGGTGGAGCGGTCGACGATCGCGTGCAGGTCGTCCGGGATGACGCGGGCGAGGTTGGCCGCCAGTCCACCGCCGGTGACATGGCTGAACGCGTGCACATCCGTCGTCCGGGTCAGCGCCAGGCAGTCCAGCGAGTAGATCTTGGTGGGCTCCAGCAGCTCCTCGCCGAGGGTGCGGCCGAACTCGGCGACCTGGGTGTCCAGCGCCATGCCCGCGCGCTCCAGCAGGACATGGCGTACGAGCGAGTACCCGTTCGAGTGAAGGCCGGAGGACGCCATGGCGATCACCGTGTCACCCGTACGGATACGATCCGGGCCGAGCAGCCGGTCGGCCTCCACCACGCCGGTGCCGGCGCCGGCGACATCGAAGTCGTCCGGGCCGAGCAGACCGGGGTGCTCGGCGGTCTCGCCGCCGACCAGAGCGGTACCGGCGAGCACGCAGCCCTCGGCGATGCCCTTCACGATGGCGGCCACCCGCTCGGGGTGGACCTTGCCGACGCAGATGTAGTCGGTCATGAACAGCGGCTCGGCGCCGCACACCACGATGTCGTCCATCACCATGGCGACCAGGTCGTGGCCGATGGTGTCGTAGACGCCCATCTGGCGCGCGATGTCGACCTTGGTGCCGACGCCGTCGGTGGCGGACGCGAGCAGCGGACGCTCGTAGCGCTTGAGGGCGGAGGCGTCGAAGAGGCCGGCGAAACCGCCGAGGCCGCCGAGGACCTCGGGGCGCTGCGTCTTCTTCACCCACTCCTTCATCAGCTCGACCGCGCGGTCGCCCGCTTCGATGTCGACGCCGGCAGCCGCGTAGGAAGCAGCATGAGTCTCAGACATTGCCTGGGATCTTTCGGGTTGGTTTCTGCGTGGCTTACGGGCGACGGATCGCGTCGGCCGCGGCCGTGGCGGCGGGCCCTGCGGCCAGCTCGGTCTCCAGGAGCTGCTTGCCGAGCAGCTCGGGGTCCGGGAGCTCCATCGGGTACTCGCCGTCGAAGCAGGCGCGGCAGAGGTTCGGCTTGGCGATGGTGGTCGCCTCGATCATGCCGTCGAGGGAGATGTACGCCAGGGAGTCGGCGCCGAGGGAGGTGCCGATCTCGTCGATGGTCATGCCGTTGGCGATGAGCTCGGCGCGGGTGGCGAAGTCGATGCCGAAGAAGCAGGGCCACTTCACGGGTGGCGAGGAGATCCGGATGTGGACCTCGGCGGCGCCCGCCTCGCGGAGCATGCGGACCAGAGCCCGCTGGGTGTTGCCGCGCACGATGGAGTCGTCGACGACGACCAGGCGCTTGCCCTTGATGACTTCCTTCAGCGGATTCAGCTTCAGCCGGATGCCGAGCTGGCGGATCGTCTGGGAGGGCTGGATGAACGTACGGCCGACGTAGGCGTTCTTCACGAGACCCGCACCGAAGGGGATGCCGGAGGCTTCCGCGTAGCCGATGGCGGCCGGGGTGCCGGACTCCGGGGTCGCTATGACGAGGTCGGCGTCGACGGGCGCTTCCTTCGCGAGGCGGCGGCCCATCTCGACCCGGCTGAGGTACACGTTCCGGCCGGCGATGTCGGTGTCCGGGCGGGCGAGGTAGACGTACTCGAAGACACAGCCCTTGGGCTTCGCTTCCGCGAATCGGGACGTTCGCAGGCCGTTCTCGTCGATGGCGACGAACTCGCCGGGCTCGATCTCACGGACGTAGGCGGCGCCGCAGATGTCGAGGGCGGCGGACTCGGAGGCGACGACCCAGCCGCGCTCCAGGCGGCCGAGGACCAGCGGGCGGATGCCCTGCGGGTCGCGGGCGGCGTAGAGCGTGTTCTCGTCCATGAAGACGAGGGAGAAGGCGCCGAGCACCTGCGGGAGGACCGAGTGGGCGGCCTCCTCGATGGTCAGCGGCTTGCCGTCCTCGTCGACCTGGGCGGCGAGCAGCGCCGTGAGCAGGTCGGTGTCGTTGGTGGCCGCGACGCGCGGGGTGCGGCCTTCCTGCTTGGGCAGGTCGGCGACCATCTCGGCGAGCTGGGCCGTGTTGACCAGGTTGCCGTTGTGGCCGAGCGCGATGGAGCCGTGCGCTGTGGCGCGGAACGTCGGCTGGGCGTTCTCCCACACGGAAGCGCCGGTGGTCGAGTAGCGGGCGTGACCGACCGCGATATGACCCTGGAGCGAACCGAGCGAGGTCTCGTCGAAGACCTGGGAGACCAGGCCCATGTCCTTGAAGACGAGGATCTGGGAGCCGTTGCTGACCGCGATTCCCGCGGATTCCTGGCCCCGATGCTGGAGGGCGTAGAGCCCGAAGTAAGTGAGCTTGGCGACCTCTTCGCCCGGAGCCCAGACACCGAAGACGCCGCAAGCGTCCTGGGGGCCTTTCTCACCGGGGAGCAGATCATGATTGAGTCGACCGTCACCACGTGGCACGCCACCGAGTGTAGGCGAGATCGACCACTGGTCCGAATTCGTGAAGAGTGGGCTTGCTTACTTCGCCCGTGCCACGAGGCCCTCGCCGGAGGCCGCGTTGATCGTCAGGGACTTGTGTTTCTGCTGGTAGGAGACCTTGCCGGAGAGGATTTCGGTGAGTTCCCGCTCGGTCTTCATGACCGGCCCCGAGCACACCATGCGGGTGGTCGCGAGAGGACCGATCTCGATGGTGCCGTCCTTGACGGTGGCCTTGGCGTTGAAGGTGTTGCAGCCGAGGCTGCCAGTGACGGTGTTGTTCTTGGTGAGGGTGAGGTGGGCCTTCGCCTCGGCGGGCAGGGACGCGGCGGTCGAGTCGTCGCTCTTCCCCGACAGCAGGGTGTCGATCGTCCACCGGGTGCCCTTGAGTGCGGGGGCGGTCTTGGCGGTGCCCTCGCGGAGGGTGATGTGGTCGCCGTTGCCCCTGGTCAGAGTGAGGGTCTTGGTGCCGTCGCGCTCTTGCATGGCGGCCTTGAGGTTGCCCTCGAAGACGCTGACGAACTTCTCCTCGAACTCCCCGACGGCTCCCCCGCAGCCGATCAGCGTCATCGCGAGGTCGGAGACCTTCACGGTGTCGCCCTTGATGTCGACGTCGGCACCGAAGTGGTTGCAGCCCACCGTGCCGCCGGACTCGCCCCCGCCGACGTCGGGCTCGGCCGCGCCGGGCTTGAAGGTGATGTGGGCGTCCTCGAGCTCGAAGGAGTCGCCCTTGGGCAGATCGTACTTCTTGCCGTCGACGGTCACGCTCTGGGGCAGCCAGGAGGTGTCCGCGATGGTCGAGATGTCCTTGGTGTCGCCCTCGCCGACCGCGCCGCTGCCGGACTCCGTGCCGCAGGCGGCCAGGACGGCCGTGCCGGCCAGGGCCGCGGCGGCGTACGTCATGTTCTTCGTCGTCCGCTTCATGGCTCTTTGACGCGCGGGACGGGCGATGGGTTCGGCCCCGTTATGACTCTGTTGTCATGTGCCCGTCCGTCAGCGAAGCAGCGGCAGCAACGGCCCGAGATCGGCCCGCTCCCCGCTGGCGCTGACCTTGGCGTCATGGACGGCATCCTTCCACTGCACCCGCCCGGTCGCGAGCCGGATCCAGGTGAGCGGGTCGGTCTCGACGACGTTGGGCGGCGTACCGCGTGTATGCCTCGGCCCCTCCACGCACTGCACCACGGCGTACGGCGGGATCCGCACCTCCGTCGAGCCGCCGGGCGCCTTGGCGGCGAGCGCGTCGGCGAGGAGGCGGGTGCACGCGGCGAGGGCCTGGCGGTCGTACGGGATGTCCAGGCCGGGTACGGCGGCGTTCAGGTCGTCGGTGTGGACGACGAGTTCCACGGTGCGGGTGACGAGGTAGTCGGCCAGCGTCAGGGCGCCCGCGCTGGTGGGGAGCAGCCGAGTGCCGGGGTTTTCGTCGAGATGGGCGATGAAGTTCCGCTCCAGGTCGGCGAGATGGGCGTCGAGATCCGGATTCCGCTCGGCGAGCTCATGGGCGTAGGCACCGATGTCCGCGGCATCGGCCCCGATCGCGGACGGCCAGTCGAGCAGCGCGCCGTCCTGCCTGGCCGGCTCGGGCTCGTCGAGCAGCCGGACGACGGCCCCCAGGGCCATGCCGATGTGCGCGACCAGATCCCGTACGGTCCAGTCGCCGAGCCGCGTGGGCACCGCCAACTGCTCGGGGGTGAGGGTGCGGACGGCCTCCCGTACGTTCCCGAGCTGGGCCAGGACGGCGGTGCGGATCTTGGCCGGGTCGTATGTACGGGTGCGCTTCTTGGCCGGTGGCATGGAGATCAGCCTAGGCGTGGGAGTCCGCGGCTGCGGGCGCCTCGAAGATCTCCCGGTTGCGGGGCACGCCGATGCCGTACCAGCGGAAGGGGATGCCGCGGGCGGTGTCCGGGTCGGGGCCGTCCATCAGCTGGAAGTGGAGGTGCGGCTCACTGGAGTTGCCGGAGTTCCCGCAGCGGGCGAGCAGTTGGCCGGCACGCACCCGGTCGCCCTCGCGGACGGTGAGGGAGTCGCGCCGCAGGTGGGCGTATGCGGCGAATGTGCCGTTGCCGAGGTCCAGGACGACGTGGTTGCCGAAGACGCGGCCGAATCCGAACAGGTCGCGTACCGAGCCCTCGAGGAGCATCAGGTACAGCAGCGCCGGCCAGGACGTACGGCTCAGGTGATCGCGCTGCTGGTCCTGCGCCCGTACGACTGTGGCGTCGGCGACCGCCAGGATCGCCGCGCCGAACGCCGGGAAGTCCGTGCTGCGGCGGGCGATCGGCCACAGCGCCCGGAAGCCGGGGCGGGCGCCCGGCTCGGGCTCGGCGATGACATCGATCGCGAACGTCTGGCCGTAGCCATGGACGCCGTGGCTCGGGGTGCGGTCGGCGGGGCTGTTCAGCGCGGACCAGCGGCCGGTGACGGGCGGGGCGACCTCTACGGCCTCCCGGATCACCCGCTTGTCGTCCCGGGCTCCGCCACCCGACCGGTTCACCACGGTGACGAGGCCGTAGGCCAGGACCAACGGCAGGAAGTTCCACCACCTCGGATAGCCGAAGTCGAACAGGACGTGGGCGGTCACCAGGCCGACGAAGGCCAGGACCAGGCCACGGTAGACGTGCATGGCGAGCTTGCGTGCAGACATCGTTCCCCCTTGATCCCCTTGACCGTCGGTCTTACGGCCGGGCCGTCGACAGCGCCACGAGCAGCGGTACGACGCGCCCCGGCGGCACCTCGTATCGCCCCCGCCCGGTGGTGTGCAGCCAGCCCGCGCCGGTCAGTTGGCGCAGGTGGTGGTAGATCTGGCCGGTCGTGCCGACCTCGTCCAGCTCGGTGAGTTCGGCCGCGGTGCGGCGACCGCCGAGGATCTCGCGGAGCAGCCGCAGCCGCACCGGGTGACCGAGCGCCGCGAACACCTCGGCCACGTCGGTCCAGTCGCCGTCGAGCAGCCCTTCGGTCAACGTGCCGCGCTGCCACGCGTACTGCTCCCCCGTCGGCAGCCGTACCGCACCGGTGAACAGGACGCCGCCATCGGCCGCTCCCACCTCGCTGAGCTGCTCCTTCAGCCCTTCCAGGGCCCAGAAGTCGCCCTCGCCGAGGCCAGGAGCGGGCCGGTCGGCGGCTTCCAGGGCCGCCAGCCGGCGTTCGAGGTCGGCAACGCGTTGTTCCAGTTCCACTCTCCCGAGATTACGGAACTACGTAATTACGTGCAAGCAGGTCCCTGCGCATGCCGAAGGCCCCGCCCGGACTCAGTCGAGTTCGGGCGGGGCCTTCAGTGGCGTACGGGATATCGGAGTATCAGGCCAGAATCGCCGGGATCGTGTTCTCGTGTGCCTCGCGCAGATCCTCCAGGGAGATCGCGAACTCGCCCTGGACCTCGACTGCGTCACCGTCCACGACACCGATTCGCGTGACCGGCAGGCCACGCGCGCCGCACATGTCGTTGAAGCGGACTTCCTCGGAGCGCGGTACGGCGACGAGCGCCCGGCCCGCTGACTCGGAGAGGAGGAAGGTGAAGGCGTCGAGCCCGTCGGGGACGATGAGCCGCGCGCCCTTGCCGCCGAGCAGCGCGGACTCGACCACGGCCTGGATGAGGCCGCCGTCGGACAGGTCGTGCGCGGAGTCGATCATGCCGTCGCGGGAGGCGGAGATCAGGATCTCGGCCAGGAGGCGTTCCCGCTCCAGGTCGACCTTGGGCGGCAGGCCGCCCAGGTGGTCGTGAACGACCTGCGACCAGGCCGAACCGCCGAACTCCTCACGCGTCTCGCCGAGGAGGTAGAGCAGCTGGCCCTCCTCCTGGAAGGCGACCGGCGTGCGGCGCGCGACGTCGTCGATCACGCCGAGGACCGCCACGACCGGGGTGGGGTGGATGGCCACCTCGCCCGTCTGGTTGTAGAGGGAGACGTTGCCGCCCGTCACCGGGGTGCCGAGCTGCTGGCAGGCGTCCGCGAGACCCCGTACCGCCTCCGCGAACTGCCACATCACCGCCGGGTCCTCGGGCGAACCGAAGTTCAGGCAGTCCGACACCGCGAGCGGCTTCGCGCCCGTCGTCGCCACGTTGCGGTAGGCCTCCGCGAGCGCCAACTGCGCGCCCGCGTACGGGTCCAGCTTCGCGTACCGCCCGTTGCCGTCCGTGGCGATCGCGACGCCGAGGCCGCTCGCCTCGTCGATGCGGATCATCCCGGAGTCCTCGGGCTGGGCCAGCACCGTGTTGCCCTGCACGAAGTGGTCGTACTGCGAGGTGATCCACTTCTTGGAGGCCTGGTTCGGGGAGGCGACCAGCTGCAGGACCTGCTGCTTCAGTTCATCCGAAGTCGCCGGCCGCGGCAGCTTGTTCGCGTCGTCCGCCTGCAGCTCGTCCTGCCAGGACGGGCGGGCGTACGGGCGCTCGTACGTCGGACCCTCGTGGGCCACCGTGCGCGGGTCGACGTCGACGATCTTGCCGCCGTGCCAGTAGATCTCCAGACGGTCGCCGTCCGTCACCTCACCGATGACGGTCGCGATGACGTCCCACTTGTCGCAGATCTCCAGGAACCGGTCGACCTTCTCCGGCTCCACGACCGCGCACATGCGTTCCTGCGACTCGCTCATGAGGATTTCCTCGGGCGAGAGTGTCGAGTCGCGGAGCGGTACGTCGTCCAGGGTGACGCGCATGCCGCCCGAGCCGTTCGACGCCAGCTCGGACGTGGCACAGGACAGGCCCGCGGCGCCGAGGTCCTGAATACCGACGACCAGCTTCTCCTTGAACGCCTCCAGGGTGCACTCGATGAGCAGCTTCTCCTGGAAGGGGTCGCCGACCTGGACGGCGGGGCGCTTGGAGGGCTTGGCGTCGTCGAAGGTCTCCGACGCGAGGATCGACGCGCCGCCGATGCCGTCGCCGCCGGTCCGGGCGCCGTACAGGATGACCTTGTTGCCCGCGCCGGACGCCTTCGCGAGGTGGATGTCCTCGTGCTTCATGACGCCGATGGCGCCCGCGTTGACCAGCGGGTTCCCTTGGTAGCAGGAGTCGAAGACGACCTCGCCGCCGATGTTGGGCAGGCCCAGGCAGTTGCCGTAGCCGCCGATGCCGGCGACGACGCCCGGGAGCACGCGCTTGGTGTCCGGGTGGTCCGCGGCGCCGAAGCGCAGAGGGTCGACCACCGCCACCGGGCGCGCGCCCATCGCGATGATGTCGCGGACGATGCCGCCGACGCCCGTGGCCGCGCCCTGGTAGGGCTCGACGTAGGAGGGGTGGTTGTGCGACTCGACCTTGAAGGTGACCGCGTAGCCCTGGCCGACGTCCACCACGCCCGCGTTCTCGCCGATGCCGACGAGCAGCGCGTCGGACTCGGGGGCCTTCTCGCCGAACTGGCGGAGGTGGACCTTGGAGGACTTGTACGAGCAGTGCTCGGACCACATGACCGAGTACATGGCGAGTTCGGCACCGGTGGGCCGGCGGCCGAGGATCTTCACGACCCTCTCGTACTCGTCCTTCTTCAGGCCGAGTTCGGCCCAGGGCAGCTCGACGTCGGGGGTCGCGGTCGCGTGCTCGACCGTGTCCAGAGGCGTCCGGCTCATGCGTTGACCAGCTTCTTGAGGATCGAGGTGAAGAAGGGAAGGCCGTCGGTGCGGCCGGACCCGATGAGGGGCTCGACGGCGTGCTCCGGGTGCGGCATGAGGCCTACGACGTTCCCGGCCTCGTTGGTGATGCCGGCGATGTCGTTGAGCGAGCCGTTGGGGTTGAAGTCGAGGTACCGGAAGGCGACGCGGCCCTCCGCCTCCAGCTTGTCCAGCGTGTACTGGTCGGCGACGTACCGGCCGTCCATGTTCTTGAGCGGGATGTGAATCTCCTGGCCCGCCGAGTAGTCGGTCGTCCAGGCCGTCTCCGCGTTCTCCACCCGCAGCTTCTGGTCGCGGCAGATGAAGTGGAGGTGGTCGTTGCCGAGCATCCCGCCCGGGAGCAGGTGGGCCTCGGTGAGGATCTGGAAGCCGTTGCAGATACCGAGGACGGGGAGGCCGGCCTTCGCCTGCTCGATGACGGTCTCCATCACCGGCGAGAAGCGGGAGATGGCGCCGGCCCGCAGATAGTCGCCGTAGGAGAAACCACCGGGGAGGACGACCGCGTCGACCTGGTGGAGGTCCTTGTCCTTGTGCCAGAGAGCTACCGGTTCGGCACCCGCGAGTCGGATCGCACGCTGAGTGTCCCGGTCGTCGAGACTGCCCGGGAAAGTGACGACGCCAATACGAGCGGTCACTTGGCCGCCTCCGCCACTTCTTCCACCTTGACCGTGAAGTCCTCGATCACGGTGTTGGCGAGGAAGGATTCCGCAAGATCATGGATGCGGGCGAGCGCGGCCTCGTCGACCGGCCCGTCAACTTCCAGTTCGAATCGCTTTCCCTGACGTACGTCCGAGATGCCTTCGAAACCCAGCCGCGGCAGTGCGCGCTGCACCGCCTGGCCCTGGGGGTCGAGGATCTCCGGCTTGAGCATGACGTCGACTACGACGCGTGCCACTGGCACTCCCGGTGTTGTGGTGCTGAGCAGGTTCCTACAGTGCCTTCAGACTACCCGCACAAAAATTCTACGCGCGTCGACTTGTAGGTTCCTACGTGACTGCTGTCACGATCCGGCATCGGAAGCCGCCTTCATGAAAATTTCCGGGAAAGATCCCCGATCGACACCCGGATACCCATTGCGCTCGGACACGCGGAAGGATTTAGTCGGTCTTCACATTGCATTGCCGGGCACTGTACAAATGAATTGGCAAAGTGCCGCATGAAGGGACCGATATTCGTGGCGCAGAAGGTCGTGGTCACCCTCTTTGACGACATCGACGGTTCAGAAGCGGCGGAGACGATCGCCTTCGGACTCGACGGCAAGTCGTACGAGATCGACCTGAATCAAGCCAATGCCAAGAAACTGCGTAAGGCGCTCGCGCCGTACGTGGAGGCCGGCCGGAAGCGGTCGCGCTCCGGCAAGGCGTACCGGCAGACCGAGGTCGCCCCCGACCCGGCAGCCGTCCGGGCCTGGGCCCAGGCCAACAAGATGGAGGTGCCGGCACGCGGCCGGATCCCCAAGAAGGTCTACGAGGCGTTCGCCGCCGCTCAGTGAGGTGCCGACCGCCGTTGTCCTCAGGATGCGTCAGCGGGCCCTGAGGACAACCGACTTGCGCTGCACCCCTCCAGATCAGTTAGAGTCTGGAGCACGCCGCCGGGCCGGGCCGAAAAAGTCCAGCTCACGGAGTACATGCGGGTGTAGTTCAGTAGTAGAACATCCCCCTTCCAGGGGGAAGGCGCAGTGTGCAATTCCTGTCACCCGCTCTGCACCGCCGTCCGGACCACTCTTGTGGATCAGGTAGGCTGGTGCTCGCGCCGATCGGTGAGAGCCGGTCGGATGCAATGCGGACGTAGCTCAGTTGGTAGAGCGCAACCTTGCCAAGGTTGAGGTCGCGAGTTCGAGCCTCGTCGTCCGCTCTCTTTCGAAGACCCCGGTCGATCCGACCGGGGTCTTTTTCGTTCTGCCGAGCGTTCGCCTGACATTTGTCATGTCGAGTGATGACAGCGTGCACTGCTCCGGGGCCCGAGGCGACGGGACGCTGAGGGCATGAACTCAAACGAACACGAGCACGTGATCGAGGTCACCGACCTGCGGCGTGTGTACGGGGGCGGGTTCGAGGCCGTGCGCGGTGTCACCTTCTCCGTGGCCCGTGGCGAGCTCTTCGCACTCCTCGGCACCAACGGGGCCGGCAAGACGTCGACCGTCGAACTGCTGGAGGGGCTCGCAGCGCCCGCCGGGGGCCGGGTGCGGGTGCTGGGCCATGACCCGTACACCGACCGGGCCGTCGTACGGCCGCGCACCGGGGTGATGCTGCAGGAGGGCGGGTTTCCGTCCGAGCTGACTGTCGTCGAGACGGCGCGGATGTGGGCGGCCTGCACGAGCGGGGCGCGGCCGGTGGATGAGGCGCTGGGGCTGGTCAGGCTGGAGCGGCGGGCCGGCGTGCGGGTGAAGCAGCTGTCCGGGGGTGAGCGGCGGCGCCTGGATCTCGCGCTGGCGCTGCTCGGCAACCCGGAGGTGCTGTTCCTGGACGAGCCGTCGACCGGGATGGACGCCGAAGGGCGCCAGGACACCTGGGAGTTGGTGCGGTCGCTGCGCGAAGGCGGTACGACCGTCCTGCTGACCACGCACTACCTGGAGGAGGCCGAGCATTTCGCCGACCGCCTGGCGATCATGCACGAGGGGCGGATCGCGGCGGCCGGCACGCCCGCCGAGGTGACGGCGTCCCAGCCGTCCCGGATCTCCTTCGAGCTGCCCATGGGGTACTTCGTCGGGGATCTGCCGCCGCTCGGTGAGCTGGGGGTGAGCGGGCACGAGGTGGACGGGCGCGTCGTACGGCTGCAGACGCAGGAGCTGCAGCGGGCCGCCACCGGAGTGCTGATGTGGGCCGCGCGGGCCGGGGTCGAGCTGCACCGCCTCGATGTGCGCCCGGCCTCGCTGGAAGAGGCGTTTCTGGGGATCGCCCGGGAGGCGTCCGTCGCTCCCGCCGCCGAGAAGGAGTACGTGTGAGTACGGTGACCACTCCCGCGGGGCGCATGACCGCCCTCGCCCGCGCCGAGCTGACGCTGCTCGGGCGCAGTAAGGCCACGCTCGTCTCGGCGCTGTTCGTACCGCTGGTGATTCCGGTCAGTGTGCGGTCGGCGTTTCCGGAGTCCGAACTCGAGGAGGTCGGGCTCACCGTCGGGCTGGTGATGCTGAACGCCGCGATCGGATTCTCGCTGCTGTTCGCCGTGTATTCGGCGCTGGTCGGCGTCTTCACCGCACGGCGTGAGGAACTCGTCCTCAAGCGGCTGCGCACAGGGGAGCTGCGGGACACGGAGATCCTGGCGGGTGCCGCGACGCCGGCCGCGGTGATCGGGCTGGTGCAGTGCCTGCTGCTGGCGGTCGGCTGCACGGCCCTGCTCGACATCCCGGCGCCCAAGGCCGTGTATCTCGCCGTCCTGGGCGTGCTGTTGGGCGTGGTGATGTGTGTGGCACTCGCGGCCGTGACCGCCAGCTACTCGCGGACCGTGGAGAGCGCTCAGGTCACCACGCTGCCGCTGCTGTTCATCTCGATGCTCGGCTCCGGCATCGCCATCCCGCTGGAAGTGCTGCCCGACCGGCTGGCCTCTGTCCTGGAGCTGCTGCCGCTGTCGCCGGTGATGAAGCTGGTGCAGGGCGGCTGGAGCGGGGATCTCTCGGCGAGCGAGGCGCTCAGCTCCATCACGCTCGCGCTGGCCTGGACCCTGGTCGCGGTGTTTGCTGTACGGCGGTGGTTCCGGTGGGAGCCGCGGCACTGACGGACGGGAGCGAGGGTATGCGGGGGCCGGGCGGCTGGTGGCGGGGGAAGAGCACGCCGGCGAAGGTGGAGACGTATACGCGGTGGTCGTTCCACTCCTTCGCGGTGGTGGAGGTGGCGACGGTCGGACTGGCCGTGTTCGGCGGGACGGGGATCCAGCTCGCGGGCTTGCTGTTCGTGACGGTGTGCGCGCACGCGCTGCTCGGCACGTGCACCGTGGCCCGGGCACTCGACTGGACGCGCGGACGCCGCCCGCAACCCCTGCGGCTGCTGTGGGCGCTGGGGGTGGTCACAGCGCTGATGGGGGTCGGCGCGATGCTCCTCGCCCATCGCAGCCTGGCCGGCTCCGCCTCCGACACCGCCGCGGGCGGCATCTTCGGCACGGTGGTGATCTACGGCGTCGGCATCGTGACGCTCGGCATCCGCGGCCGGTGGCGTGTGCTGATGCTGGTGGCGGGTTTCACCGCGGGCGCCGGTCTTGTGCCGCTTCTACTGGGTGCCTCCGGGACCGGCGCGCTGGCCACGGCCCTCGCCGTTCTGGCCGGGGCCGGCTTCCTGTCCTTCGCGTCCGTCTTCTCCGTCTGGCTGCTCAACGCCGTCTACGAACTCGGCGATGCCCGGGAGACCCGCGCCCGGCTCGCCGTCGCCGAGGAGCGGCTCCGCTTCGGGCGGGATCTGCATGACGTGATGGGGCGGAATCTCGCGGTGATCGCGTTGAAGAGCGAGCTGGCCGTGCAGCTGGCGCGGCGGGGGCGGCCGGAGGCCGTGGAACAGATGATCGAGGTGCAGCGGATCGCGCATGAGTCGCAGCGGGAGGTGCGGGATGTCGTACGGGGGTATCGGGAGTCCGACCTGTCCGTCGAACTCGCCGGTGCACGGGGGGTGTTGACCGCGGCCGGGATCGACTGCGAGGTGTCCGGCTCGATCGAGGGGCTGCCGGTCGACGTGCAGTCGGCGCTCGGGTGGGTGGTGCGTGAGGCGACGACGAATGTGCTGCGGCATGGGGACGCCGGGCGCTGTGAGGTGTCCGTGCGGATGAGGGAGGGGCGGGTGGTACTGACCGTGGAGAACGACGGGGCGCGTACGGCGTCCGGCTCCGGTGGTTCGGGGCTGGCGGGGTTGCGGGAGCGGCTGGCGGCGGTGGACGGGACGCTGGAGGCGGGACCGGTGCGGCAGGGTGTGTTCCGGCTGGTGGCCGAGGTGCCGCTGACTACGGCCGTGGTCAGTGAGGTCGCTTCATGACCGTCCGGCTGCTGCTCGCCGACGACGAGCACCTCATCCGTGGTGCGCTCGCCGCGCTGCTCGCGCTGGAGGACGATCTCCTGATCGTCGCCGAGGCGGCCACCGGACCGGAGGCGCTGGCGATGGCCCGGGCGCATGCCCCGGACGTGGCCGTGCTCGATCTTCAGATGCCCGGCGCCGACGGTGTGAAGGTCGCCACATCGCTACGGTCCGAACTGCCGGAGTGCCAGGTGCTGATCGTGACCAGTCATGGCCGGCCGGGGCATCTGAAGCGGGCGCTGGCGGCCGGTGTGCGCGGGTTCGTCCCGAAGACGGTGAGCGCGCAGCGGCTCGCGGAGGTCATCCGTACGGTGCACGCCGGGAACCGTTATGTCGACCCGGAGTTGGCCGCCGACGCGATCTCCGCCGGGGACTCGCCGCTGACCGCTCGCGAGGCCGAGGTGCTGGAACTCGCCGCCGACGGGGCGCCCGTCTCGGAGATCGCGGAGCGGGCCGCGCTCTCGCAGGGGACCGTACGGAACTATCTGTCGTCGGCCGTCTCCAAGCTCGGGGCGGAGAACCGGCATGCGGCCGTACGGCTCGCGCGTGAGCGAGGTTGGGTATAGTTGCTCTCGCGCCACGGCGCAGTGCGGACGTAGCTCAGTTGGTAGAGCGCAACCTTGCCAAGGTTGAGGTCGCGAGTTCGAGCCTCGTCGTCCGCTCTGTAGTGGAGAAGCCCCCGAGCCTTTGAGGCCGGGGGCTTCTTCTTGTTCTACGACCAGCTCGTGCCCGTCAGGCGCTCGTACGCCTCCACGTACTTGGCACGGGTCGCGTCCACGACCTCCTGCGGCAGCGCGGGCGGGGGCTGCTCGCTCTTCCTGTCCCAGCCGGATTCCGGCCCGGTCAGCCAGTCACGCACGAACTGCTTGTCGTACGACGGCTGCGGGCGGCCCGGCTCCCACTGGTCGGCGGGCCAGAAGCGCGAGGAGTCCGGGGTGAGGACCTCGTCGGCGAGGACCAGGGTGCCGTTGTCGAAGCCGAACTCGAACTTCGTGTCCGCCAGGATGATCCCGCGGTCACGGGCGATGGCGCGGCCACGGCCGTAGACGGCGAGGGTGGCCTGGCGCAGCCGGGCGGCGGTGTCGGCGCCGACCTGGCGGGCGACCTCCTCGTACGACACGTTCTCGTCGTGCTCGCCGACGGCCGCCTTGGTGGCGGGGGTGAAGATCGGGGCGGGGAGTTCCGAGCCGTCGCTCAGCCCCTCAGGAAGGGCGAGGCCGCAGACCGTACGGGACTCGTTGTACTCGGCGAGGCCCGAGCCGGTGAGGTAGCCGCGGGCCACGCTCTCGACGGGGATCATCTGGAGGGACTTGCAGATGAGGGTGCGGCCTTCCCATCCGGCGGGGGCGCCGGCGGGCAGGTCGGTGCTCAGGACGTGGTTGGGGATCAGGTCGGCGACCTGGTCGAACCACCACAGGGAGAGCTGGGTGAGGACACGGCCCTTGTCGGGGATCTCTGTCGGCAGCACCCAGTCGTACGCGGAGATGCGGTCGCTGGCGACCATCACGAGGTCGCCCGCCTCGTTCTGGTACAGGTCGCGCACCTTGCCGGTGTGCAGGTGTACCAGACCCGGAACCTGGAGGGGCTCGGGCTTTTCAACGAATCCGGACACGGTTCCTCCCCGTGGTGATGTCCAAGTGAGCTGATTCTCCCGTATGCGGGAGCGACCTTGGACAAGGGGGTTCAGTCACGTTTGCAGATGCGGTCCAGGAGGTTGGCCGTGGCCCGCTGGATACGGGGGTCCACGTGGCCGGGGCGGTCGAGAGCCGGGGACCAGGCGAACGTTCCGGACGCGAAGACCAGGGAGCCCGAGGGGGCGCGGTAGAGGGAGGTCTCCTGGTGGCGTAAGGCACCGTCGCTGTCGCTGTACGGGGAGTGGGCGAGCAGGATGCGGTTCTCGTGCTCGGGGAGCGGGGTGCGCGGGAAGTAGCGGTCGGCCTCGCCCGCGACCAGGCCGTCGATCTCGTCGCCCTCGTGCGCACCGGTCGCCTCCCACAGCCAGTGCTCGGCGTTGCGGACGATCAGGGGGTGCGGCTCGGGGACGCGGCCCGCGTACTGGATGCCGACGAGTTGCTGCTCGGGGCGGTCGATCTCGCGCCACAGGACCGGCCTGCCCGGTCCTTTCCGCTTCCGGCAGGTGAGCAGGCGGTCGGGGACGCCGGACGGGGACGGGGCCAACTCCACTTGCCAGTACATGGTGTTGGCGGAGAGGAAGACCAGGGAGGTGCCGTGCTCGCGGGCGAGTTCCGTGGTGCGGCGCATGGCCGGCGACCAGTACTCGTCGTGGCCGGGGAAGACCAGGCCCCGGTAGCGCGCGGGGTCGACCAGGCCGGCGTGCAGGTCGCTGGCGTCGGCGTAGGCGAGGTCGTAGCCGTAGCGCTCGGCCCAGCGGATGAAGTCGTAGGCGTGGCCGACGTGGAGGGGGAGGCCCGCGCCGGCGTACGGGCGGTCGAAGGAGACCGTGGTCGCGGCGTCGGCCTCGCCCAGCAGCCGGCCCTGCTCGTCCCAGGCGTGGTAGAGGCTGGCGCCGGTGCGGCCGTCCTCCGGGTAGAGGTTGTAGGCCTGCCAGGTGATGTCGGGCAGGAGGAGCAGCAGGTCCGCGGGGTGGTTGTCGCGGACGGTGAACGGCACGTGGGAGCGGTAGCCGTCGGCGGTGGTGAGGACGGCGACATAGGCGCCGATGCTCCAGTAGGAGGGGATCTGCAGCCGCCAGGACAGCCACCAGTGGTGACAGGAGACGGTGCGGTCGGCCGTGAGTGGGGGTGGCTGGACGATGCCGGACAGGCGGGGGCTGGTGGTGATCTTGGCTGCGCCGTCGCCGCCGTAGTGGCCGATGCGGTAGACGTCGACGCCGAATTCCTGGGGCGGGTCGACGGTGATGTGGAAGTCGATGGCCTCGCCGGGGGCGACCGCGCCGGTGGAGGCGAAGCCCTTGATCTGGCGCTTGACGTCGTCGGCGGCGCGCGGGCCGCCGCCGGTGGCCGAACGCGGCGCGGGGACGCGGGGGTTGTCGCCGGTCGACTGCGCGGGGCTGGGATCGACGTACCAGGGGACGACCTGGCCGGTGTCGTCGAAGTAGGTCTCGCTGCCGCGCAGCCAGGGAACGGGGCCCTGGCCGAAGGGGTCCGTCACCGCGTGCGCCAGCGCGCCCGACTCCCAGCGGCGAATCTGCTGCGACGCCATGATCGCTCCCCTCCCTCGTGCCCCCGTGTTCGTACGTTCTGTGCGTCTGTGCGTGCCTCGTGTGCCTGTCTTATGTCGCAAGCCCTTGCCATGTGCGCGATCGGTCCCAGCACATCACATAACGCACGCAGGCTGTCACTATTCGTTGCGAATTGGCCGAAAGTGGAATCCGAGCTTCCGGCCGGGATTTCGGTGTGGCCTCCGGTGGGTCCGGGACCTGGCCTCCGATCGGGTCCGTCAGACGAGGCGGACCGGCTTCTCCGGTCGTATCCCCGACTCCACCAGCCAGGCCCGCAGCGGGGCCGGGTCGCCGTCCTCGATCAGGCTGAGGACCCTGGGGGTCAGGTCGGCGGCGCGGTCTCCGTTGACGATGAGGGACGGGCCGTCGAGCCAGTCGAGGCCGGGGGTCGCTCCCGCGGTGTCCATCGCGGCGCAGCACACCATCGCCGTGACGTGGTCGGCGAGCAGTTCGCGGGCGGTGCGGGGCGGTTGCAGCGGGAAGAGCGGGAGCGTGCCGTCGTCCCAGAGAGCGGTGTCCGGGCCCTGGCCGGCGGCCGAGGACGCCTTTCGGTCGGCGGGGGTCGCGGCTTCCTCTCGGGCCAGTTCGGCGGTGAGGCCTGCGGCGAGGGCCGAGGTGCGTTCGTTGTCCGCGGCGGTGTCGGCGTCTGTGTCGGGGCCGATGTCGGGAGCGGGGCTGCGGCTGGCGTCGGTGTCGGGGCCGCGGCCGGCGTCGGTGTCGGTGGTCGGTGTGGCCGACAGGTGGTCGAGGACGCGGGCGAGGGTGGGGCCGTGGGCTTCCGGGGTGGTGTGGCCGGGGGAGCGGCGGACGCCGAGGGCGTCCAGGACGCGGTGGAGGCGGGCCGCGTCGGTACGCCATTTGCGGTCGACGACCTCCTCCGGATACTCCTGCCAGTCCACCGGGGACCAGTCCGGGCCGGGCTCCGCGGGGCCGCCGTGGAAGAGGCGGGCGGCGAGGAGTGAGGCGGCCTCGTCCACCGCGCCGGGCTCTTCGAGCAGGTCACAGGCGGGACGCTCGCCCAGTCGTGAGGCGAAGCCCTCGGCCAGCCGGTCGCGACGGGACAGCTCGGTCAGCGCGGCCACGACGCCCGCGTCCAGCCGGGCCGGCCAGCGCCCCATCCGCCAGGCGGGCAGCGCGACCCGGGTCAGCAGCCGGTCCCAGCCCGCGTACGCCAGCCCCACCTGCTCCTGCGCGACGATCCGCAGCCCGTAATCCACAGCCTGTGCACGCTCGGCGGCCGCGGCGGCCACGCCCCGCTCCATCTCGGCCGCATGCCCCCGGCAGCTGCGCAGCAGCACCCGCGCCACCCAGCCCACTCCCGCGAGCACCGTGCGCGCCACGGGCCCGCGATGGGGCGCCGAGGTGACGGCCACCGCCGCGTCCAGACCCCGTACGAAACGGCGGGCCGCCGCTATGTCGGGGTGCGCCGACGGTCCCGTACCGGCGACGACCGGGGCGAGGACCGCGCGCAGCTCGCCGACGCGCATCCACCACAGGAACGGGGAGCCGATGACGAGGACGGGTGCTGTGGCGGTGCGGCGGTGTGCGTGTCTGCCCAGGCCCGCGATTTCGTCGCCGTCCTGCGGCGGGGGCGGGCCGTGGGACAGATGCGTACGGTCCTCCAGCCAGCTGTCGCAGTCCGGTGTGAGCGCTATGGCGGAGGGGGCCGGGACGTCGAGGCGGTCGGCGAGGTCGCGCACCATGCGATACAGATCCGGCGCCGACTCCTCGCCGATCGGGACCGTCGGGCTCACCGCGGGGCGGGAACGGACGACGACCAGCGCGATGCCGCCGGCCGCGAGCAGCACCAGCACGGCGAGCGGCGTCACGACCCAGCGCGTGGCGTGCCAGCCCGCGCCCACGAGATGGCCGGTGGACGCGCCGGCCAGCAACACCACGGCGAGTGCCGCGGGCAGCAGTGCGACGGCCAGCGCCCGGCTGCGGATGTGCAGCACGGCGAGAGCCCTGGAGCGCGCGGACTGTACGCCCGCCTCCCCACCCATACCGGTCATGATCGGTCGTCACCCCCTCCCTGCTGTCCCGAACGGCGGCAGGTGCGGCGCCCTCCGTGACGGTGCCCGTCACCGTGGTCGCCGCCGACTGCCCTGGCGTTGCTCACTCCCCCACTGTGGCACCCACCACCGACATCGCAATGCCGGTGGGCCAAGTGCCGGAACGCTTGCGCCGCACCCTAGTTGGGGCCCCGCCCCTCGTCAGCGGTATGGGGCGCCGGTCACTCGATGGAATGGCTTTGGGGAAAGGTGGATGACGGACAGCGAGGATCAGGCCCCGAATCCATAGACGGATTCGAGGCCTGCGAGGTTGGTCGGTGACCGGGTTTTGGATACCCGGCCGCCGCAGGTGGCTTACGCGCCCGCTGCCTTCGCCGCGATGTCCGTGCGGTGCTGGGAGCCGTCGAGGTGGATGCGGGAGACGGCCTGGTAGGCGCGGTCGCGGGCCTCGGTGAGGTTCTTGCCGGTGGCCGTGACGGAGAGGACGCGGCCGCCCGCGCTCACGATCGCGTCGCCGGCGCGCTTCGTCCCGGCGTGCAGGACGTACGCGTGCGAGGCGTCCTGCGCGGCCACCTCGTCGAGGCCGGTGATCGGGTCGCCGGTGCGCGGGGTCGCGGGGTAGTTGTGCGAGGCGACGACCACGGTGACCGCGGCGTCGTCGCTCCAGCGCAGGGGCTCGAGGATGTCGAGGGTGCCGTTCGCCGCGGCGAGCAGGACACCGGCCAGCGGGGTCTTGAGGCGGGCGAGGACGACCTGGGTCTCGGGGTCGCCGAAGCGGGCGTTGAACTCGATGACCCGCACGCCCCGGCCGGTGATCGCGAGACCGGCGTACAGCAGGCCGGAGAAGGGGGTGCCGCGCCGGCGCATCTCGTCGACGGTGGGCTGGAGCACGGTCTGCATGACCTCGTCGACCAGCTTCGGGTCGGCCCAGGGCAGCGGGGAGTACGCGCCCATGCCGCCGGTGTTCGGGCCCTCGTCGCCGTCCAGGGCGCGCTTGAAGTCCTGGGCGGGCTGCAGCGGGACGACCGTCACGCCGTCGGTGACCGCGAAGAGGGAGACCTCGGGGCCGTCCAGGTACTCCTCGATGACGACGCGCTCACAGGCGTTGGCGTGCGCCGCGGCTGCCTTGATGTCGCCGGTGACGACGACGCCCTTGCCTGCCGCGAGCCCGTCGTCCTTCACGACATACGGTGCGCCGAAGGCGTCGAGGGCCTCGTCGACCTCCGCGGGCGTGGTGCACACGTACGACCTGGCCGTAGGGACGCCGGCCCCCGCCATGACCTCCTTCGCGAAGGCCTTGGAACCCTCCAGCTGCGCGGCCTCCTTGGAGGGGCCGAAGACCGGAATCCCCGCCTCGCGCACCGCGTCGGCGACCCCCGCGACGAGCGGCGCCTCCGGGCCTACGACGACCAGGTCGGCACCGAGCTCGGTAGCCAGCGCGGATACGGCCGTGCCGTCCAGGGCGTCCACCTGGTGCAGCTCGGCGACCTCGGCGATACCGGCGTTGCCGGGAGCGCAGTGCAGCGCGGTGACGTCGGGATCGAGGGACAGGGAACGGCACAGGGCGTGTTCGCGGGCGCCGTTTCCGATGACGAGGACCTTCACGGGGTCAGCCTAACCGGCGGGGGGCTGCGTGAATTGTGCGGGTTGCTGAGGGGCGGGGGGTTGTTTGATTGGAGGATCCTCCGAGGTGCCGGTGCCATGCCGGTCCATGCCGGTCCATGCAGGCGTCTCCAGGAGCCGGCCCCGCCTCGCTCCCTACTCGTTCGTGAACTCCTCCACCACCGTCGCCCCCAGCTCCTTCACGATGAGTTCGTGGCCGGAGAGGGCCGACTCGTCGAGGTCCGGGTCGTCGTCCTCCGGGGTGTCGTCCTCGGGGGAGACGGGGGGTGGCTCCGGAGTGGACGACGCGGGCGAGGACGAGGGTCGGGGTGCGGGGGCGGCCGGAGCCGGGGCGGGCGTGGGTGTGGTGGGCGTAGGCGCGGACTGGGGGGACGCCGGGCGCGGGGGCGTCGTAGCTCCGCCGCCGCCATGGCCGCTTCCACCGGCGCTGCCTCCACCGCCGAAGCCACCGCCGCCGTTGAAGCCGGAGGAGCCGGCCGACTGTGGGGGTGCCGAGCCGCCCGACGGGTCGACGACGGCCTCGATCTTCCACTGGACGTTGAACTGCTCGGCCAGCGCCTGTCGCAGCACGTCCTCGCTGCCGCTGCTCGCGAAGTTGTCCCGCGCACCGGCGTTGACGAAGCCGAGCTGGAGGGTGGTGCCGTCGAAGCCGACCACCTGGGCGTTCTGGCTGAGCAGGATCCAGGTGAAGCGACGGCGGTTCTTGACGGTCTCGAGGATGTTGGGCCAGAGCATGCGGGGGTCGAGGCCGCCGGGTGCCGGGGTGGATGCGGGGGTGGCGGCCGGTGGGGCGGGAGGGGGCGTGGACGTGGGTGGGGGCGTGCTGGGGGTGGGTGTGCTCGGGGCGGCAGGGGGTTGGCCGCCGCCCGCCGGGGTCGCTGTCGGCCAGCCGCCGGGGCGTCGGCCGCCGCCGGCGGGGGCGGCGGTGGGCCAGGCGCCGGGGGCGCCCTGTCCGGGCTGGGGCTGTTGCGGCTGTGGGCTCTGATGCGGTTGCGGGGC
>NZ_JBQQBS010000060.1:0-66582 GCF_052245395.1 Streptomyces sp. 4N124 | reverse complement strand
CCCATGGACCCCGCTCCTCAAACGCCGGAGGGGCTGATTTTCCGAAGCGGGGGTCTGGGGGCGGCGAGAACCTACTGGCGTCGGCGCTTCCCGTCCAGTTCGTCCCACCACTCGTCGGACTTCGGGTCGCCGGACGGATCGTCCCACCAACGGTCCTCGGGGCCACGGCGGTTGGCGACCATCGCGGCGAGGGGCGGGATCACCATCGCCACCACGCACATGCCCACGGCCACGGGAATCGACCAGAGGCGTACGACGCCCCAGGCCAGGACGAAGAGCGCGATGCAGGTCCCCATCATGGCGAAGTACATGTGCCGTCGCCGTGCGTACATACGTCCAGGGTAGGCCCGGCCCGGACATGCGGAAGGGCCGTACCCCGGGTGTCCAACCCGTGGGGTACGGCCCTTCCGTCGTGCTCAGACCGCGATCGCGACCTCCGCCAGACCGCCCTGCTGGGCGACGACGGTGCGGTCGGCGGTGGCGCCGCCCGGAACCAGGGCGCGGACGGTCCAGGTGCCCTCGGCCGCGTAGAAGCGGAACTGGCCCGTCGCGGAGGTGGGGACCTCCGCCGTGAACTCGCCGGTCGAGTCCAGCAGACGGACGTAGCCCGTCACCGGCTCGCCGTCGCGGGTCACCTGGCCCTGGATGGTCGTCTCACCGGGCTTGATCGTCGAGGCGTCAGGGCCGCCGGCCTTCGCTCCGCACATGTTGAACTCCTAGGGGTAAAGGTCGGGGCTTACTTGTTGGCGCCGAGCTCGATCGGCACGCCGACGAGGGAGCCGTACTCGGTCCAGGAGCCGTCGTAGTTCTTGACGTTCTGCACACCGAGCAGCTCGTGCAGGACGAACCAGGTCAGCGCGGAGCGCTCACCGATGCGGCAGTAGGCGATGGTGTCCTTGGCCAGGTCGACCTGCTCCTCGGCGTAGAGCTCCTTGAGCTCGTCGTCCGACTTGAAGGTGCCGTCGTCGTTGGCGTTCTTCGACCACGGGATGTTGCGGGCGGACGGGACGTGACCCGGACGCTGCGACTGCTCCTGCGGCAGGTGCGCGGGGGCGAGCAGCTTGCCGGAGAACTCGTCGGGCGAGCGGACGTCGACCAGGTTCTGCGAACCGATGGCGGCGACCACGTCGTCACGGAAGGCGCGGATGGACTTGTCCTGCGGCTTGGCCTTGTAGTCGGTCGCCGGACGCACCGGCACCTCCTCGACCAGCTCGCGGGCGTCCAGCTCCCACTTCTTGCGGCCGCCGTCGAGCAGCTTGACGTTCTCGTGGCCGTAGAGCTTGAAGTACCAGTAGGCGTACGAGGCGAACCAGTTGTTGTTGCCGCCGTAGAGGATCACCAGCGTGTCGTTGGCGATGCCCTTCGCCGAGAGGAGCTTCTCGAAGCCCTCCTGGTCGATGAAGTCACGGCGTACCGGGTCCTGGAGGTCCTTGGTCCAGTCGATCCGGATGGCATTGCGGATGTGGTTCTTCTCGTACGCGGACGTGTCCTCGTCGACCTCGACGATCGCGATGTTCGGGCTGTCGAGGTTGGCCTCGACCCAATCGGCGTCGACCAGGACGTCGCTGCGGCTCATGCTCTTTCTCCTCCGGGGCAGTTGCGGCGGGGCGTGCGAGTGAGAGGGGCGCGCGGTCCAGGAGCCGGACGGCGCACGAATGCCCTGGGCAGGGCAGCGGGGAATGCGGAAGGCTGCGCTTCCGCTCAGAAGGTGCGACAGAGCATGGCGGCGACGCGGCACAGGTCTACTGCCCGCCGCTTCGTGAGGTCCGCCTGTCGCTTCATGGGCTTGAGCTTAGGGACGGACGGGTGGGCATGTCACCGGTGTGTCGTATTTTGAGACGCGATCGTCCGGGATACGGGATGGCACGGGCAAAAGGGCGGGCGCGGAAGGGATTCCGCGCGCACGCATCCGTCGTCACATCTGCGGTACGGACGTCCGCGTCTCGCCCTTCGGACGGCCCTGGTGACGGCCGCTGACGTCCTACCCGGCGAGCCGGACGTTCGAACCCTTCACCCCGATCTCCACACCGTCCTGCGCGGCCTCGACCCGGTCCAGCTGGATGCCGCCGGGCAGGTCGTCGATCTGCTGCTCGAAGTCGGTGATCTCCCTGACCTGGTTCTCCGCGGTCCGGACACCCCCGAACGACGGGAGCTTTTCGGCGCGCACCTTCACGGTGTTGTCGCCCTCGACCGTGACGGTGCTGAGGACGGAGACCGGCTCGGGCAGCTTCGTGCCGAGTACGGTCGCCTCGACCGAGACCTTGATCTTGCCGTTGCCGCCGTCGGAGAGGCCGACGACGTTCGCGGTGACGCCGGGGGCGATCTGGGTGGGCTCCGACTGGGCGGTCTTCAGCAGCTCCGCGTAGGAGATGGTCGCGGTGCCGGTGGCGGTGGCCGCGGTGGCGGAGCTGTAGTCGCCGGAGAACTCGACGCCCTTCATGTTCGCCTGGAGATCGCCGATACGGATCTTCTCGGAGCCTTCGCCGGTGGGGGCGTCGTAGTCCTTGATGCCGATCTCGACATCGTCCAGTTCGCCGCCGAGGGCCTGCGTGAGGAAGGGGAAGCCCTTGATGGAGACGTCGGGCTTGGAGGCGAGGTTCTCCGTGGTCTGGAGCTTGCCTGCGGCCTCGTCCTCGGCGAAGTTCACGGCGAGGCGGTCGGCGGCTACGAAGAGGCCGCCGAGGATCACGACGACGATCAGCAGTATTCGCAGTGCGCGCATGTTCGGGGTTCCCCACCTCGGCGGTCATCAACGACGACGGTCACTGACGACCGGGTGGCCGTCCTGCGCGAGAGTAACCCCGGGGCAAGGGGCGGGCGGGGGATTGTCGATCAGCTGTGACAGTCGGTCAGGTGTGGCAAGAGGGCGCCGGTCAGCCGCTCAGCCCAGCGCACGCCCCAGCAGGTACACCGCCGGCGCCGCCGCCGCCAGCGGCAACGCGACCCCGGCCGTGAAGTGGACGAAGCGGGACGGGTAGTCGTAGCTCGCGACCCGGTGGCCGATCAGGGCGCAGGCGCCGGCGGCCGCGCCGAGGAACGCGCCTCCCCCAGAGGGGGTACCCCCAGCGCCCAGGCCGGTCATGCCGCCCACCGCGATGCCCGCGCCGGCCGCGGCGAGGAGGGAGACGATCACGGACGCCGGGGTGGGCAGCGGAAGAACCCGGGCCAGGATCGCCACGGCCACCGCCGCGGCGCCGACCGTGACCGCGTCCGTGTCGGCCGCGAAGTAACCGGCCGCGATGATCGACAGCGCCGCCGCGGCGACGGTCGCCATCAGGCCGTACATCCGCTCGTCCGGCTCGGCGTGCGAACGCAGTTGCAGAACCAGGGCCAGCAGCACCCACACACCGAGCGTGCCGAGGATCGCCGCCGGCGCGTGGTCGGCCGCCACCAGCGCGACATCCGCGGTCAGCGCGCCCGCGAAGGCCAGCGCGATGCCCTGCCGGGCGGGCCACATCCCGTTCAGCCGGAACCAGCCCGCCGCCGTCACGGCTTGCAGCACCACAAGCGGTACGAGCAGCGCGTACGACCCGATGGCCGCCGTCCCGGACAGCAGCAGCCCCAGCACCGCCGTCAGCGCCGCCGGCTGCATCCCCGGCTCGATGATCGGCGAACGCCCCTCCAGCCGGGCCCGCTGGGCATCGGAGACGCGCGAGTTCCCGACGAGGGTGGCGGGCCCGTAGGAGGGCTCGTCGTCGCTACCGCCTTGGGCAGTCGTCCCTCCCCCAGTGTCTGAAGGACCTGGGGGGACCCCCAGGCGGGACGGGTGGGCAAGGCCTGCAGCGCCGGGTGCCGCGTAGGCGGGGTCGTGGACAGGGCCACCGGCTCCGGCCCACTCGTGTCCCTGCGGCGGCACATACGCCGTATCAGCCGCCGAAGCCGCCGCAGGCACGTGCGTGTCCCAGGTCTGCCCCTGCCACTGCTGCGTGTACTGCTGGGCGGCCTGCGGATCCTCGTAAGCCTGCTGCCAGTACGGGTCGTACCCCTGCGGGTACTGCCCCTCGTAGGAACCCTCGTGCGGCTGGTTGGTCATCTCACCCTCCTGCGAACGGCGGAAGCACCTCGACCGTCCCGCCGTCGACCAGCCGTACCGTCTCATGCCCGCGGGTCCCCACGGGGTCACCGTCGATGAGGAAGGAGCATCGCTGCAGGACGCGCGCCAGTTCGCCGGGGTGTCGCGCACGCACCGCGGCGAGCGCGTCCGCGAGGGTGTCCGCGTCGTACGGCTCCTCGGCGACCCCGGCCGCGGCCTTCGCGGCGGCCCAGTAGCGCACCGTGACCTTGGGCATGCGGTTCCTCAATCAGTCGGTGGTCAACAACGTCAGGCTAGCCCGCCTTCGCCGCCGCCCAGTCCCCGATCCGGGCCAGCAGCTCGTCCGCCGCCGCGTGCTCGGCGTGGCCCATGCCGGGCTCCAGCCAGAGTTCGCCGTGGTCACCGGCGGCCGCGGCCAGCATGTGGGGGTGGTCGACGGGAAAGTAGCCGTCGATGTCGCCGTGGACGATGAGGAGCGGCGTGGGCGCGATGTGCGGGACCGCCTCGACCGGGGAGAGAGGGACGGGGTCCCAGCCGCGGTGGTGGATCCGCGTCCGGAGTCCGTAGCGGGCGGCCAGCCGGCCCTCGCGGCGGGTCACCAGCCAGTGCACGCGCCGCATCCGGGGTGTGCCCCGGTAGTACCAGCGGGCGGGGGCACTCACCGAAACCACCGCGTCCGTTCCCGCTTCCGTGCGCCCCTCGTGCTCCAGTCCGGCCGCGGCTGCCGACGTGCCGTACAGCGCCGCGTGCCGCAGCACCACCGAGCCGCCCATGGAGAAGCCGACCGTGACCACGCGCTGGTGCCCGAGCTCGCGGGCCCAGGCCACCGCGGCGGCGAGGTCGTGCACCTCGCGGTCGCCGACCGTGGAGACACCGCCGGACCGCCCGTGGCCTCTGAAGGAGAAGGTGACGACCGCGCCGTACGGCGCGAACGCCTGTGCCACGCGTCGCACATGCGGCTTGTCCACATCGCCGGTGAAACCGTGCGCGACGACGAACACCACATCACCGGAAGGTGGCGCTCCGGCGTCGTATACGTGCCCGCCCGGCTCGTATACGGCGTCGATCGCCACACCGTCGAACGTGCGCAGAAACGTACGCAAAGACCCCGCCGTGTCCGTCTCGGATGCCGGACGAACGGTGGATCGTGCCACATGACCTGCCATGCCAGCCCTCATGTGGGCTATTCTGCTGGACACAGGACTCGGGCAGCGTAGCCCCCGGGTCCTTTTGTGCTTTCGGAAGCGTTGTATACGAAGCGGGAAACTACAGGTGACCGCAGGTGTACGGGGCCTTTCGGGATCGCAGAGCAGGTGACGTACCGCACAACGTCCTCGCAGGGACCGAGGAGGAACCAGACGTATGAGTTCTCTGCTGCTCCTGACCAATGCCCTTCAGCCGTCGACCGAGGTGCTCCCCGCTCTCGGGCTGCTCCTGCACAACGTGCGGGTCGCCCCGGCCGAAGGCCCCGCCCTCGTCGACACCCCCGGTGCCGACGTCATCCTGATCGACGGCCGCCGGGACCTTCCGCAGGTGCGCAGCCTCTGCCAGCTGCTGCGCTCCACCGGCCCCGGCTGCCCCCTCATCCTCGTCGTCACCGAGGGCGGCCTCGCCGCCGTCACCGCCGACTGGGGCATCGACGACGTGCTCCTCGACACCGCCGGCCCGGCGGAGGTCGAGGCGCGGCTGCGGCTCGCCATGGGCCGCCAGCAGATCGTCAACGACGACTCCCCGATGGAGATCCGCAACGGCGATCTGTCGGTCGACGAGGCGACGTACTCCGCCAAGCTCAAGGGCCGGGTGCTCGACCTCACCTTCAAGGAGTTCGAGCTCCTGAAATACCTCGCGCAGCACCCGGGCCGTGTCTTCACGCGCGCGCAGCTGCTCCAGGAGGTCTGGGGCTACGACTACTTCGGTGGCACCCGGACCGTCGACGTCCATGTACGACGCCTGCGGGCCAAGCTCGGACCCGAGCACGAGTCGCTGATCGGGACCGTCCGGAACGTCGGTTATCGATTCGTTACGCCGGAGAAGGCGGACCGTTCGGACCGCTCCTCCGACGAGGCGAGGGCCAAGGCTGACCAGCCAAAGCCGGAGGATGCGGACGAGACGGCCTCCCTGGACGCCACCGAGGTCCAGGCCGAGGTATAGCGGACCTGTGGGCGGGCTCGCCCGCCCACAGGGGCTGCGCAGACAAGCATCTTTACGCCCTGCCCAGAGCGGGTCCATCCGCGTAGACTCCGCGCGTGGCCAAGGTGACTCGGGATGATGTGGCACGACTGGCGGGTACCTCCACCGCCGTCGTCAGCTATGTCATCAACAACGGACCCCGGCCGGTTGCCCCGGCCACGCGCGAGCGTGTCCTCGCCGCGATCAAGGAGCTGGGCTACCGGCCCGACCGGGTCGCGCAGGCCATGGCGTCGCGGCGCACCGACCTCATAGGCCTGATCGTGCCGGACGCGCGCCAGCCCTTCTTCGGGGAGATGGCGCACGCGGTCGAACAGGCCGCGTCCGAGCGCGGAAAGATGGTGCTCGTCGGGAACTCCGACTACATCGCCGAGCGCGAGGTCCACTATCTGCGGGCCTTCCTCGGTATGCGGGTCTCCGGCCTGATCCTGGTCAGCCACGCGCTGAACGACAACGCGGCCGCCGAGATCGACGCCTGGGACGCCCGGGTCGTGCTGCTGCACGAGCGCCCGGAGGCGATCGACGACGTCGCCGTCGTCACGGACGACCTGGGCGGCGCCCAGCTCGCCGTACGCCACCTCCTGGAGCACGGCTACGAGTACGTCGCCTGTATGGGCGGCACCGCCGAGACCCCCGCGGTCGGCGACCCCGTCTCCGACCACGTCGAGGGCTGGCGGCGCGCGATGGACGACGCCGGGATCTCCACCGAGGGAAGGCTGTTCGAAGCGCCGTACAACCGCTACGACGCCTACCACATCGCCCTGGACATCCTCTCCGGGCCGAAGCGCCCGCCCGCGATCTTCTGCTCCACCGACGACCAGGCGATCGGCCTGCTGCGCGCGGCCCGCGAGCTGCGCATCGACGTGCCGGGCGAGTTGGGCGTCATCGGCTTCGACGACATCAAGGAAGCGGCCCTCGCCGACCCGCCGATGACCACGATCGCCTCGGACCGCCCGGCCATGGCACGGGCGGCGGTGGACCTGCTCCTGGACGACGGCCTGCGGGTGGCGGGTTCGCGCCGCGAGCGGCTGAAGGTGTTTCCTTCGCGGTTGGTGGTACGGCGTTCCTGTGGGTGTGAGGCATGACGGGCCCTTCATGAGGGTTGTCT
The DNA here is from genome assembly GCF_052245395.1 of Streptomyces sp. 4N124. Lineage (NCBI taxonomy): Bacteria > Bacillati > Actinomycetota > Actinomycetes > Kitasatosporales > Streptomycetaceae > Streptomyces > Streptomyces sp. 4N124. Next base: position 59,254 of record NZ_JBQQBS010000060.1, on the reverse strand, counting down.
GAGAGCCCTAGCCAAGCTGCGAGAGCGGCCTTTACATCGGGCGAACGAGGTTCTCGCGGCGTTCTCAGGGAGCACTCAGCCAGCTCTCATCGAGCGGCGACAAGCTCTGAGACATGACCGAGAGCATCCGCCGCAGCGGCGAGTACGAGAACCCCAGCGAGGGCGACCAGCAGTCGACGTACGCCCAGCAGCACGCTTCCTCCCCCGTCGACCCGGAGTGGCCGCCTCCGCCGGCGTACCAGCCGCCGGTCACGGTGGAGCCGGGGACGACCGTGTGGCCGTCGCAGGCCGCGCACGCGTCGGCGCCGGCCGGGTTCGCGGCGGACGGCGCCGGTCAGGGCGGTGACGGCGGTGGTGGGGGCACCGCCGTCTTCACGGCCGCTCCCGCCGATCCGGCCGCCCCCGCGCCTTCTGCTCCGAAGAAGCGGCGCACCCGCGGCCCCTTCGCCCTCATCGCCGCCGTGGCGATCGTCGCCGCTGCCATAGGCGGCGGCACGGCCTACGGCATCCAGGAGCTGACCGGCAACGACACGGTGGCCTCCTCCAGCGCCAGCACCAACGTCGTGCCGTCCAGCCAGAAGGGCACGGTCGCCGGGGTCGCCTCGGCGGTCAGCCCGAGCATCGTCGAGATCAACGCCACCTCGAACGCCGGTGAGTCCACCGGCTCCGGCGTGATCATCACCAGCGACGGCGAGATCATCACCAACAACCACGTCATCTCCGGCGCCTCGTCGATCAAGGTGAGCACCAGCGACGGCAAGACGTACACCGCGAAGGTCGTCGGCACCGACAGCAAGAAGGACCTGGCGCTGATCAAGCTGGAGAACGCGTCCGGCCTCAAGGCGGCCACCCTCGGCAACTCCGACGGGGTGCAGGTCGGCGACACAGTCGTGGCGATCGGCTCCCCCGAGGGCCTGACCGGCACGGTCACCAGCGGCATCGTCTCCGCGCTCGACCGGGACGTGACGGTCTCGACGGACGAGAGCCAGGGGCAGCAGGGCGGCGGCAGCGGCCAGTGGCCGTTCGAGTTCGGCGGCCGGCAGTTCAACGGCGACACCGGCTCGTCCACGACGACGTACAAGGCGCTCCAGACGGACGCGTCCCTGAACCCCGGCAACTCCGGCGGCGCCCTGATCGACATGAACGGCAACATCATCGGCATCAACTCGGCGATGTACTCCGCGGCGGACGCGACTTCGTCGAGCGCCGGCAGCGTCGGCCTCGGCTTCGCCATCCCGATCAACACCGTCAAGTCCGACCTGGCCACGCTGCGCGCGGGCTCCACCGACTAGGAGTACGGCATGATCAAGCAGGTTTCGCACACGGTGACCGGCGCCGACCCGGCCGGTTTCGCCCTGGCCGTCGAGGTGGCGTACGAACTGCACGCGCCGGTGCCGCGGGCGCCGGAGGTGGCGGCGAGCGGCGCCAGGACCCGCCGTACGGCGTCGGCGTCCCGCACCCGCCGCCGTACCGTACGCGGCTGAAAGCGTGCGACGCTGAGATCCGTCAGTCCCACGCCCCACCACATCTTCTGAGGAACCCCAGCCCATGAGCCCCGCCGATGGCGACCGTGACCCCCAGCGCATCCTGATCGTCGACGACGAGCCGGCGGTACGCGAAGCACTCCAGCGCAGCCTCGCCTTCGAGGGGTACGACACGGAGGTCGCGGTCGACGGCGCGGACGCGTTGGAGAAGGCGACGCTGTACAAGCCGGACCTGGTGGTCCTCGACATCCAGATGCCGAGGATGGACGGCTTGACGGCGGCACGCCGCATCCGCGGCGCGGGCGACACGACCCCGATCCTCATGCTGACCGCCCGCGACACGGTCGGCGACCGCGTGACCGGCCTCGACGCCGGCGCCGACGACTACCTCGTCAAGCCCTTCGAACTCGACGAACTCTTCGCCCGCGTCCGCGCGCTGCTGCGCCGCAGCTCGTACGCGGCTGCGGCGGGGGCGGGTACGGGCCAGGAGGACGAGGCCCTGACCTTCGCCGACCTGCGGATGGATCTGGCGACGCGTGAGGTGACGCGGGGTGGGCGGCCGGTGGAGCTGACCCGCACGGAATTCACGCTCCTGGAGATGTTCATGGCGCATCCACGCCAGGTGCTGACCCGTGAGCAGATCCTGAAGTCGGTCTGGGGCTTCGACTTCGAGCCGTCGTCCAACTCGCTCGACGTGTATGTGATGTACCTGCGCCGCAAGACGGAGGCGGGGGGCGAGCCCCGGCTCGTGCACACCGTGCGTGGGGTGGGGTATGTGTTGCGTCAGGGTGGGGCCGAGTGAGCAAGGTTGTACGGCGGTTCCGGTCGCTGCCGATCCGGTCAAGGCTGGCGCTTTTGGTGGCGGCGGCTGTGGCGTTCGCGGTGGCAGCGGTTTCGGTTACTTGTTGGTTCATCGTGCAGGGCAAGCTGTACGAGCAGGTTGACAGTGACCTGAAGGAAATGGTGAAGAGGCCCGGCACGGTCGGGTCGCTCCTTGAGAGCTGCACTCAGACTCCGCAGCCGAATACCGGGGGCTTCCGGTTCCCGAAGGACTACGTCCAGCTGATCAAGGAAGAGGGAGACCCCTGCGTCGACCCGGACTCCCTGGGCACGGTCAAGGTCACCAGCTCCGACACGGAAGTCATCAGGAAGGCAGACCGCAGCAAGGGGATCGTCCGAAACGGCACTGACGAGGACGGCAATGCAGTACGTGTGCTGACCCTGTACCTGGGTGTCGACGCATCCGACTCGCAAGGCGTCGCCCTGCTCCTCGCAACCCCTCTCAAGGGCACCGAGTCCACCCTCAACGAGCTAGCGCTGATCCTCCTCCTCGTCTCCGGCGTCGGAGTCGTCGGCGCCGGTGCTGCCGGTCTCGCAGTCGCCCGCGCGGGCCTCCGCCCCGTCGACAAGCTCACAGACGCTGTCGAACACGTAGCCCGCACCGAGGACTTGACCGTTCGCATCCCAGTGAAGGACGAAGCCGAGGACGAGATCGCCCGCCTCTCCCGCTCCTTCAACTCCATGACCTCCTCCCTGGCCAGCTCCCGCGACCTACAACAACAGCTCATCGCAGACGCCGGCCACGAACTCCGCACCCCCCTCACCTCCCTGCGCACGAACATCGAACTCCTCACCCGCAGCGAGGAGACAGGCCGCCCGATCCCGGAGGCAGACCGCAAGGCCCTGCTCGCCTCGGTCAAGGCACAGATGACAGAACTGGCCTCCCTGATAGGGGACTTGCAGGAACTGTCCCGCTCGGAAGGCCAGCGCGGCGAGCGCGTCCAGGTGATCTCCCTGGAGAACACGGTGGAGTCGGCCCTGCGCCGGGCACGGCTCCGCGGCCCGGAGCTGACGATCACGGCGGACCTCCAGCCCTGGTACGTACGAGCGGAACCGGCGGCCCTGGAACGCGCCGTCGTCAACATCCTCGACAACGCGGTGAAGTTCAGCCCCGAGGGCGGCACGATCGAGGTCCAGCTCGCGTCCGGCATCCTCACGGTCCGCGACCACGGCCCCGGCATCCCCGCCGAGGAACTCCCCTACGTCTTCGACCGCTTCTGGCGCTCCCCGAGCGCACGGGCGTTGCCGGGCTCAGGGCTGGGGCTGTCCATCGTGGCGCGGACGGTGCAGCAGGCGGGCGGCGAGGTGACGCTGGGCCACGCGGACGGTGGCGGCACGGTGGCCACTGTCCGGTTGCCGGGAGCGCCTACGCCTCCGCCGGAGGTGCCTTAGCCGGTTCGCCCCCCCTGCCAGAAGACCTCTTCGACCACGATCCGGGGGTCTTCGGTTCGGCGGACCCACTCAACTCGCGGCGGCACGATCGCGACGATCCCATTGCCCGGCGCCCACCGCGCCGCCACCAGAAACGCCCTGACAGGAGGGCCGAGCCCCAGTCGGAGACCGCTGCTCCCACGGCTGCTTTCGGCCATGATCGAGCCATCCCAAGTTGCTAAAGATTCAATCACCCCTGTTATCTTCCGATCGCTTCTGATGCTGCTGGGTCCCCTGTGGCGCCTCCGTGCTCACTGCTGCCGGCATCGCCCCCCACTTCACGATCAGAAGAGCAGGAGCATGCCCATGAGCCGTGCGCTCACGTCTGTCCTGAACAAGGCCGCCCGGAAGAAAGGCGTCTTGAAGAAGGGCGCCCTGACCGCCGCCTCCGCCGCCCTCGCCCTGGCCGCCGTCGTCACCGGTGCCGGCACCGCCCAGGCCGGACCGGCCGGTGCGCAGAACGTCCGTGGTGTCGATCCCGGTGACACCGACCGGATGCTGGACCGGCTCTGCGGTCAGGAGACGAGCCTGACGGGGGTCTATGGGGCCCTCAATGTCGAGACCGGGGAGTTCAAGACGCAGGACGAGTACCTGAACGACGTCATCCCGCTGTGGGAGCCCATCGGGCCGTGGGAGACCTTCCGGGGCTGGTGCGGTTACGGGCAGGCCTCCACCTGGTCCATCAAGGGCGAGCCCGTCCGCACCTCCGAGTGGACCGGCAACCACGGCACGACGGAGGACAAGGTGACCTTCGTCAGCGGCTACAGCACCAAGACGTCCGTCAAGAAGAGCGTCGGCGCCAACATCAGCCTCTCCCTCGCCAAGAGCATCTTCTCGGGCACCGCGGGCGGCAGCTTCAGCTACGAGTGGGGCTGGGAGAAGACCTCGTCCTTCGAGCGCCGCAGCGAGAAGTCCATTCCGCCGTGCACCCAGGTCGCGACGACCTGGACGCCGTACCAGCGCGTGGTCCGCGTCAACCCGGTCTTCTACGTCGAGGACTACGAGTGGAACAAGACCGGCGACGACCGCGTCACCGCGCACACCTGGCGCGGCCGGGACGCGAGCTGGAAGACGATCTACTCGCACGGCTACTACATCGACGGCATCTCCGACAAGCTCCTCCCCAACGGCCAGCCCGACGGCCGTGAGGACAAGTGGCAGGAGAACCTCGACCCCAAGTCCTGCGCCAAGTAAAGGAAACCGACGCGCAGGCAACCAGCCAGGAGGTCGCGGACTGGCTGGCCGACTGAACGCCCACGGCGTCCTGACGGCTGTTTCCCGGTGTGTCATCCGTGACGGCGGCCGTGCTGCATCGGCGCGGCCGCCTGGTCGGTATGCCCGAGGCGTTCGAGCACCCACCGTCTGCCTTCCTGGAGCCAGGAAGCGTCCGGCGCGGTCTTGAGGCTCTCGTCGTAGCAGGCCAATGACTCCTCCAGGCGTCCGAGTGCCGCCAAGGCGACCCCCTTCATCCCCTCGGCTCTGGCCGCCATGGCGTCATCGGGTGCCGCAGCGAGGGCGCGGTCGGCGCAGGTGAGTGATTCCTCGTGCCGGTCCAGCGCACTCAGCGCCAAGCACTTCTTGTACCAGCCGGCCGCCACCCCCGCGCCGAGCGCGATGGCGCGGTCGTAGCAGGACAGGGCCTCGTCCTGACGGCCGAGCGCACACAGGACGTCGGCCTTGTTCTGCCACGCCTCCGGCAGCTCGGGGTCCAGCTCGATCGCGTGCTCGTAGCAGGCCAGCTCCTCCTCGTCGCGCCCGTGCAGCGCCCAGTGGATCGAGCCCTTGTAGACCAGCAGGTCGGCCCAGTCCTCACCCGTCCGCTGAAGTTCCTCGCAGCACTCCTTGGCCCGCTCGTACTTCCCGAGATCGCAGGCGGCCCGCAGGATGTTCCAGCGCACGTCCCGGTCGTCCGGGTCGATCTCGGCTGCCTGCTCCAAAACCTCCATGGCCTCGGCCGGACGTCCCAGCACCAGCAGCACGCATCCCTTCTCCAGGAGGGCCGGGACGTAACGGGGCGCGACGGAGAGAGCTCGGTCCAGGTCCACCAGCGCGTCGGCCTGCCGGTTCTGCCGCCGCCGCAGCAGGGCCCGGCCGAAGAGGCAGTTCTCCGCGCGCGGCCGCAGCTCCAGAGTGCGGGCGTACGCCTGCTCCGCTTCCTCGAGGCGGCCCAACTCCCGCAGCGCCACCGCCTTGCCGTTCCACAACTTCCCGTCGTCGGGCCAGATCGCCAACCCGTCTGTGTAGCAAGTGAGTTGGTCTTCGCGGCGGCCCAGCTCACCCAGGACCCAGCCGGTGCTCACCCACGCGTCGACGTCTGTGGCATCGAGCTCCCGCCATCGCTCGAAGCAGGGCAGGGCCTCCTCCAGGCGGTCGAGCTTGTTCAGGATTCCGCCCTTCTGTTCCCACACCGTGGGCTCGTCCGGCAGGGCCTGCGTGGCACGGTCGATCCACGCGAGCGCCTCGTCGGGCCGGTCCAGCTCCCGCAGGACGACGGACTTCCACTTCCAGGCCGCGGTGTAGTCCGGAAGGAGCTCGACGGCACGGTCGTAGCAAGGCAGGGTCTCCTGCGAGCGGCCGAGCGCGTACAGGGCCCCGGCCTTGCGGAACCACGCCCAGGCCGAGTCCGGATCGAGCTCGAGAGCACGCTCGTAGCAGGCCAGCTCCTTCTCGTCGGTCCCGTGGAGATCGGCGTGTATCGCCCCTTCGTACACCAGCAGGTCGACCGTGTCCCCGCCCAGCAGCCGTGCCTTCTCCATGTACTCCAGGGCCTGCTCGTAGCGATCCAGCCGGTAGGCCGCGCGCATCAGGTTCGACCAGACGCCCGCGTCGTCCGGCTCCATCTCGGCCGCCCGCTCCAGGACCTCGACGGCCTCAGCCGGACGTGACAGATCCAGCAGCGCGAGCGCCTTGTTGTAGTGCGCTTTGAAAAAGCGGGGGGCGATGCTCAGCGCCCGGTCGAGGTCCACCAGCGACTCGGCATGCCGATTGTGCCGACTTCGCAGCAGGGCCCGGTCCAGCAGAAAGTTCTGGTCGCGCGGCCGCAGCTCCAGCGCCCGGTCGAACGCCTCCTCCGCTTCCCCGAAGCGGTCCAGCTCCCTCAGGGCGCCCGCCCTGCCTCCCCAGGCATGAGCCAGGTCGGACCGGAGCTCCAGAGCACGGTCGTAGCACGCCAGAGCTTCCTCGCTCCGCTCCAGGCTGCGCAGAAGGTTTCCCCTGTTCACCCACGCGCTCGGCTCGCCCGGGTTCAGCTCGACGGTGCGGTCGTAGGCGGCCAGCGCTTCGTCGGCCCTGCGCAAGCCGCCCAGGGACATGCCGCGCACCTGCCACAGCTTGCTGCGGACGACGTCGCCGTCCCCGTCCTGCTCGGCCGTCTCCAAGCCCTGCTCCACCGCATCCAATGCCTCGTCGTAGCAGTGCAGTTGGTGCAGCCCCACCGCTTTGGACACCCAGCCCTCGGCGGTAAGCCGCGCCGGCTTCGAGGGCGCCGGTGCCGGGCGGTCCAGCACCTCCCGGTACACCCCGTCCAGCAGCTCGCGCACCGCAGCGAAGTCCGGCGGCCGGTCGTCTCGATCCGGCTCGGTGCACGCGCGCATCAGCTGGTAGAGCCGGGTACGGCGGGTGCGTAGGCCGACGGTGCGGTCGATGTACGCCTTGGCCCGCCCGTTCCCGGGCGGCAGCGCGCCGGTGACCATCTGGAAGAGCACCACGCCGAACGCGTACACGTCGGCACGGGTGTCCAGCACGGCTCGGGGAACGAACTGCTCGGGGGCCATGTAGCGCGGCGTGCCGGCCACCGTCGTGTACAGCGCCTGCGCGTCCGCCGGCAGCTCGCCCAGGCCGGGAAGACCGGCTTCGCCGGACTCGAACGCACGGGCCAGTCCGAAGTCGGTCACCCACAGCGCCTCGTCGCCGGTCAGCAGGCAGTTCGCCGGTTTCACGTCCCGGTGCACCAGGCCCAGCTGGTCGTGGGCGTGGCGCAGCCCGTCGCACAGGTGCCGGGCGAACCGCAGCGCCTTCGCGGGCGGCAGCGCGCCGTCCGCCATCAGCCCGGCCAGATCGCCGCCCTCGGCGTATTCGGTGACCACACAGGGCAGGTTCTCGATCCACTCCACGTGGTCGGCGGGGGCGACGTGCCGGTGCGGGGGTAGCCGTACCCAGGTCAGCGCTTCGCGCTCGAACCGGGCCCGGTCCGCGTCGCTCCACAGCAGGCGGGTGTCATAGGTCTTGAGCACCTTGCGCTCGCCGGTGTCGCTGCTGCGGACCACGTACACGACGCCGAATCCGCCGCGGCGCACGTCCAGCACGGTCCAGTGGCCGATGTGCCGGTGACTGCCGAGGCGCTGGCCGACCCGGAAGTTCTCCCGCGCGTGCTGGTCGGGGCTCATGCCGTGCAGGCCGGCCTCGGCAGCCGCACAGTCCGGGTCGATGGACAGGGCCTGGGCGTAGGCGCGGCGCGCCATCCCGGTACGTCCGAGTCCGCGCAAGGCGCCGGCAAGCTCGACGTGCGCCACGGCCCGGTCCGGGCGCAGCGCCACGGCCTCCCCCAGCAGCCGCCCGGCCTCCTCGAACCGCCCGGCGGCCAGCGCAGCGCGGCCCAGCGCGACGAAGCGTTCGTAGTCGGGTTCGGCGTCGATGGTGTCCATGGCCCTGTACCCCCGCTGTGCTGTCCTCCGACTGCTCGACCGATTCCTCCTTTGGGACGGGCGGAAACGGAACCCCCGTTATCTTCATCGCGACCACGACAAGCTCCTCCCCAACGGCCAGCCCGACGGCCGTGTGGACAAGTGGCAGGAGAACCTCGACCCCAAGTCCTGCGCGAAGTAGGTCCCGAAGTAGATCCTTTGCGGAGTGGTCCCGCGTCCAGCCGGCCCGCTCCGCATCACGCCCCCGAACGGTCGCGTCTGAGCACCAGGCCGGCGAACGCGGCGATGCTCGCGCCGAAGACCCCGGCCGCGAAGCCGGGGGCGTCGTGGTCCACCAGGTACTTCGTCAGCCAGAAGACCCCGGTGATGCCCGTGCCCGCGAGCACCGCACCGAAGATCCGGAACCGGACCTCCACCCGGTCCATCCACCGCCGGTGCTCGTAGTCCGCCTCGATCTGTCTCAGCATCCGCTCGGCGCTGCCCGGCACGGCCGCCTCCCAGGAGGCGGCCTGCTGGTCGAGTGGAAGGTCCTGCCACGAACTCCTGCTCTCACCGGCCGGCCCCGGTCCGGGCGCGGGCATGGGATCGGTCATTCGCCGCCTCCCGCCGCGCGGGTCCCGGCCGCCGGGGGCGGGCCGAGCCGGTTGTAGGCCTCGTGCAGATACGCGTCCCGTGTCGGCGGCAGCGGGGGCACGGCCGTACGGGGTCTCAGGAAGACGGTGGCGTCGGTGGCTCCCGCAAGGAGTGCCCTGCCCCGGCGAGGGGCGGTGCGGGACCCGGGTGCCACCGTCGTCGCGGCGGAGATCGCTTGCGAAGTCACCGGGCGGCGAACGACGTTGAAGACCGCGGCTGCGACCAGCGGCACCCAGAGGCCGAGGAGCCACCAGGGGCCGTCGAGGGACGGCAGTACGTCGACGAGAGCGCTGAGCAGCGCGGCGAGCGGGATTGCGGTGAGCACGCCCAGCAGGAGCCGGCCGTGCTTCCTTCCCCCGGTGAGGCCGATGGAGCTTGCCGACGGATACGCCATCTGCGCCGGCGGCGCCCCGGGCTGCGTGCCGTACGTCATCGACGTTGCCGGCGCCTGGCCCTGGGCGGCGCCTACCCAGACGACCGGTTGCCCTGCCAAGTCCCGCAACGCTTCGGTCACTTCATGGGCCGTCGGCCGCCCGTACGGATCCTTGCCCAGCAGCCGCAGCAGCAGGGGGCCGAGCGGACCGGCCCGGGACGGCGTCGCTGGCTCCTCGTGCATCACGGCATGGAGCACCGCCAAGGTGCCCATGTCACCCTCCGCGCTGAAGGGGTTGCGGCCCTCCACCGCCTCGTACAGGACGACGGCCAGCGAGAAAAGGTCGGTGGCCAGGGTCTGCCGTCCGCCTGTTATCAGCTCGGGAGCCATGTAGCGGGCTGAGGCGGAGATCTCTCCGGACGATGTGAGCCGGGCCGGGTCCGACGGAACCGGCATGGCCGGGTCGAAGCCGAGGAGCAGAGCCCGCCCCTCCCGGTCGATGATGATCCTCTCCGCGGTGAGGTGGCCATGCGTCAAGCCCGCGCTGTGCACAGCGGTCAACGCGTCGAGCACGTCCAGCCCGATCCGCGCCACCTGCCCCGTTGGCATCGGTCCCGACTCCCGCAGGACGTCGGCCAGCGGGCGGGCGCCCGGAAGACGCGCCATGACGACCCATATCCCGTCGTCGTCGGACAGAAAGTCGAACACGGACAGGATGTGCGGATTGGGCACCGGCCGCCTCGCCAGCCCCGAGATCGCCCGCAGAACCCGCGCCCGTTCCGCGTCGTCCTCCATCGACTCCGTGGGCCAGTGGATCCTCCGCAGCGTCACGGGGAAGCCCAGCACCTCGTCCTCCGCCTCCCACACCGTGCCGCGGCCGCCCGAGCCGATCTGGTTCGACAGCCGGTAGCGCCCTCCGAGCAGCGATTCGGCTCCCTCTGTGCTCCCCGCCACGAATTCACCCCTGCGTCGGACTCCAGCTCGCGTCAACTCCCTTGTACATCCCCCGAGTCCCGCACCGCACACCACCGCCGAAACAACCCTCCACCCCCGGCAACCTTTCCCTACGGGGCGGCAACCGACCTGTCGGACCATCCCCCGCACGGAACGGATCGCCCCATGAGTGAGCAGCACAGCAAGCCCCGTCACCGCAGAAGCCGCAAGGCCCTGGCCGTCGGCGTCCCCCTCGCCCTCACCGCCGCCGGAACCCTCGCCTACGGCACGGACCTCGGCCTCTTCGGCGAGGACGCGCAGAACACGGCCGCGGCCGCCGCGCCCGCCTGGGCCACCGCCACCGCCGACGGTTTCGCCTCGGTCAACTCACTTGGTCAGAACGGGACTTACGGCGGCCGGGACGGCAAGACCGTCACCGTGAAGACCCTTGCGGACCTGGAGAAGTACGCGACCGCCGCCGAGCCGTACGTCATCGTCGTCGCGGCCACCATCACCATGAATCCCGTCGGGAAAGAGATCAAGGTCGCGTCCGACAAGACCATCGTCGGGGCCGGGACCTCCGGGCACATCGTCGGCGGTGGCTTCTTCCTCGGGTCCGGGGTGCATAACGTCATCATCCGGAACCTGACCATCCGGGACGCCTACCAAGGCATCTGGAACGACAAGGACCACGACTTCGACGCCATCCAGATGGACGGCGCGCACCACGTCTGGATCGACCACAACGATCTGCGGCACATGGCCGACGGGCTCATCGACGTCCGCAAGGACAGCACCAACGTCACCGTGTCCTGGAACAAGCTCAGCCAGAACAACAAGACCTTCGGCATCGGCTGGACCGAGAACGTCAAGACGGACATCACGATCCACCACAACTGGATCCGCGAGACCGAGCAGCGCAACCCGTCGACGGACAACGCCGCTCACGCGCACCTCTACAACAACTTCCTGGAGGACGTGGCCGGGACGGACATCAAGTCCTCGTACGGCAACTACTCGCGCGGCGCGACCAAAATGGTCCTGGAGAACTCCTCCTTCCAGGGCATCAACAACCCCGTCATCAAGGACGGCACCGCGAGCGTCGTGCAGAGGGGCAATGTTTTCTCCGGGACCAGTGGGCGGAACGAGAGCGGAGGCACCGCCTTTGATCCGAAGACTTATTACAGCTACACGCTCGACCAGGCCGCGGACGTCCCGAACCTGCTCAAGTCCGGTGCGGGGCCCCGCAGTTCCATCGGCACGGCGACCGCCTCGACGACCGCTGCCGCCGCGACCACCCTCACCGTCGCGGCCGACGGGTCCGGCCAGTACCGGACCGTCCAGGCCGCCGTCAACGCCGTACCCGCCAACAACCCCTCCCGGGTCGTGATCTCGGTGAAGCCGGGGACGTACCGCGAGGTCGTCAAGGTCCCGGCCAACAAGCCGCACGTCACCATCCAGGGCAGCGGCGGCAGCCGTAAGGACACGGTGATCGTCTACGGCAACGCGGCCGGGATGCAGAAGCCGGACGGGTCGGGGACGTACGGCACTCCGGGCAGCGCGACCCTGTCCATCCAGTCGGACGACTCCCAGGTCCGCAATCTCACCGTCACCAACGACTTCGACGAGGCCGCGAACCAGTCCCTCTCCGGCCACCAGGCGGTCGCCCTGCTGACCCAGGCCGACAAGGTCGTCCTCGACTCGCTGATCGTCAACGGCGACCAGGACACGCTGGAGCTGGAGACCGCGGCGTCGGACAAGCTCGGCCGCGTGTACGTGACCAACTCCTACGTCACGGGCAACGTCGACTTCATCTTCGGCCGGGCGACGGCCGTGATCGACCGCTCGGTCATCACGCTCAAGAAGCGCTGGAACGGCACGTCGGCGGGGTACATCACGGCCCCGAGCACCCCGGCCGACCGCAAGGGCCTCCTGATCAACCGCTCGACGGTCAACGGCGACGTCTCGGCCGCCAGCTTCTTCCTCGGCCGCAACTGGCACCCCGGCGGCTCCACCACGGTCGACCCGCAGACCACGGTCCGCGAGTCCTCCCTCAGCGCCGCCATCAAGTCCACCCCCTGGTCCGACATGGGCGGCTTCTCCTGGAAGGACGACCGGTTCGCCGAGTACAAGAACACCGGCCCGGGTGCGGGCACCGCGAGCAGCGACCGCCCACAGCTGACCGACGCCCAGGCCGCCGGCCAGGAGGTCGCGGACTGGCTCGGCGGCTGGACGCCGACGGCATCGTGACCCTCATGGCGGCCGCAATTCACCCAGAACTTGTCTGACCGATGGACAGCCCCGACCCCTCCAGCCGCACCCTGATCCCGTCCTCCTCCACCCGCACGTCCCGCAGCCGCAGTTCCCCGCTCGGCGGCTTCGGCAGTTCGAACCCCAGCGACAGCTGGTCGGCGAGGACCGGGCGGGTCAGCCGGGGCAGGGCGTCCAGGAGGGTGGGGTCGAAGCCCAGCAGCTTCAGGAGCTGGGGGTGGGCGAGGGCAAGGTCGATGAGGTTGAGGCTCATGGCCTGGCGGGCGAAGCGCGCGGAGCCGGTCAGTTCGGCGAGCTTGGAGTCGTCGCGCAGGGCCTCGCGTACGGCGGAGTCCGGCACGCCCAAGCGGCGTACGACCGCCGGGACCGAAAGGAGTGCCTTCGCCTTGCGCGTCTCACGGGTGAGGCGGGCCGCCGCGTCGGAGGTCAGATGCAGGCCCTCCGAGGCGGCGGTACCCGGGCGGTACGTCGCCAAGTCCCCGATGTCCAGGCGCATTCCGCCGATGTGCGTCGCGATGCCGCGGTCGCCCTCCCGCAGGAGGCGGGCCTCGGCGCGCAGCCGCAGGTCGTGCCCGGCGACCGGCAGCGTGCCGCGCGCCTTGATCCGGTCGTGGCCCTCACCCGTGAACGTCACCTGGGACGCGCCCAGTTCACGGTTCAGGTCGGCGAACGACAGCAGTACGTCGCCGTCCAGCTCGGGGACGCTCGCGCCGCGCACGGCCGTCGGGCCGTCGGCGTCCAGTCGTACGCCCTTCGCCGTCGCCGACACCTGCGCCAGCGACACCCGGTCGGCGGCCACGTCGGGCACGGTCACCTTCACCGAGTCCAGGCGTTCGTCGGCGAGTTGGGTGACGAAGGGGAAGCCGCTGATCTCGACTTCGGGCGCCGCCGCCAGGTCGAGACGGTCCTTGAGGGCGTCCGCCGCCCTGCGCTCGGCGTACAGCAGTGCCCAGCGGTCGGCGAGGGTGAGACAGGCGGCGAGGGCGACGATTCCCACCACCGCTTTCATCCCGAGCGACAGGCCCGCGAAGCGGCCCCGCCGGCGCCGGCCGTTGCGGCGGTGGTTGGGCGGGGACCACTCCTCGTCGTCATCGTCGTCATCGGGCTCTTGGAGGAACTCCTCCAGAGGGCCGTCGTCGAGAGCGGCCAGCTCTTCATACGGGTTTGAACGATAATGCGTCGCTATGTGGTGGGGGGTACGCATCGAGCCATCCGAACATGCGTACCTGCCCCACCCGCAACCTCTACTGCCGGTATGCGATTTACCTCACGATCCAGTTCACGCTGGTTCGCGCTAGTTCACGATCGTGATCCGGTCCGCCTTCGGCGGCGCGATCGGGTCCGTGGCCGAGGAATTGGCCGTCAGGTACTGCTCAAGAGCGGTCAGGTCGTCCGCGCCGACCAGGTCGTTCGCGCCCTGGCCCAGCGTCGGGAACCCGTCGCCGCCGCCCGCGAGGAAGCTGTTCGTCGCGACGCGGTAGGTGGCGGCCGGGTCGACGGCCGTGCCATCGATCTTGATCGAGTCGGTGACGACACGGTCGGCGCCGGTCTTCGTCATGTCGAGCGTGTACGTCAGCCCGGACGAGGGCTGGAGGATCTTCGGCGACGCGGTGTTCGTACCGCTGACCTGTTCCTTCAGCACCTGGATCAGCTGGGCGCCGGTGAAGTCCTGCAGATTCACGGTGTTCGCGAACGGCTGCACCGCGAAGCCCTCGGCGTACGTCACCACACCGTCGCCCTCGGCACCCTTGGCCGCAAAGGTCAGCGGCGCCCGGATACCGCCCGGGTTCATCAGCGCGACGTCGGTCTCGGCGTCCAGCTCCTTGCCGTACGCCAGCTGCGCGTCGGCGATGAGGTCGCCGAGCGGGGACTCCGTACCGGAGTTGCCGATGTCGGCGGAGATGTGGCCGATCGCGCGGTTGCCGATGGGCGCGGCGAGGGTGTTCCACTTGGCGATCAGCTCGGTCATGTCCGTCGCCTTGGGGACGGTCCGGGTGACCACGTGGTTCGCGGACTTGACGGCCGTACGGGCGATGTCACCCGTCCACCGGTCGTACGTCAGCGTGGTGTCCGTGTAGAGGCGGCCGAAGGCCGCGGCCGAGGTGACCGTGCGCGGCTTGCCCGACGGGTCGTTGATCGTGCACGCGTACGCGGCGTGGGTGTGCCCGGTGACCAGCGCGTCCACCTGCGGGGTGATGTTCTTGGCGATGTCGACGATCGGGCCGGAGATGCCGTCGCCGGCGCCGGGCGCGTCGCAGTCGTAGTTGTACGCGGAAGAGGCCGGGGCCCCGCCCTCGTGGATCAGCGCGACGATCGACTTCACACCCTGCCGCTGCAGCACCTTGGCGTACTTGTTGACCGTCTCGACCTCGTCCTTGAACTTGAGGCCCTTGACCCCCTCGGCGGAGACGACACCCGGGGTGTCCTCCAGGGTCACGCCGACGAAGCCGACCTTGACGCCGTTCTTCTTCCAGACCCAGTAGGGCTTGAGTATCGGCTTGCCGGTCTTCTCGTCCAGGACGTTCGCCGCGAGGTACGGGAAGTCGGCGCCCTCGAACTCCTCGTCCGCGTAGCAGCCGTCGGTGGGGTGGCAGCCGCCGTTCTGCAGGCGGGCCAGTTCCTTGGCGCCCTCGTCGAACTCGTGGTTGCCGACGCTCGTCACATCCAGCTTCAGCTTGTTCAGCGCCTCGATGGTGGGCTCGTCGTGGAAGAGGCCCGAGATCAGCGGGGAGGCGCCGACCATGTCGCCGCCGGCCGCGGTGATGGAGTACTTGTTGCCCGCGCGCGCGTCACGCAAGTGGGTCGCGAGGTACTCGACACCGCCCGCGTCGATCGTCTTCGTCGTGCCGTCCTCGTGCACCTCGGTGACCCGGCCCGAGGAACCGGACGGCGGCTCCAGGTTGCCGTGCAGGTCGTTGAAGGACAGCAGTTGGACGTCCTGGTAGCGGCCGGGCAGATGGTGGCCGGCCCCCTTGCTGTCCGGTGCCGCCCCGGCCGGGATCGCCGCGAGCAGCGCACCGGCGGTCGCCAGTCCCGCCGCTGCTGCGAGAAGTGCGTGCGTACGGCGTCTGCGGCGGTGGTGCGGCTGGGATGTGGCTGGCATGCGCTCCCCTGTGGGTCTGCTGAGGTAGGTGTGGTCCCTTGGGGCGGCAGCCTAAAGTCAACGCGCGTAGCGCGACAGGGTTTTCGGTGTTACAACCTGGTTGCCGCCGTACCCTCGTACTCATGACCAGCGACGACACGGCATACCCGGCCCGCTCCCGCGCCATCGAGACCTACTCCGTGCTCTCCCCGGAACAGACCGAATCCGTGCTCGCGCTGCTGGCGGCGGCCGCGGACAACGACGGGCAGCAGGCGGTGTCCGAGCAGGGGCGGCTGTATCTGCGCGGCGGCGCCCGGGAGGGCATCGCCCATCTCCTGCTCACCGTCGACGACGAACTCGTCGGCTACGCCCAGTTGGAGGACACCGATCCGGTGGAGGCGCCGGCCGCCGAACTGGTCGTACATCCCGCGCACCGCGGGCACGGGCACGGGCGGGCGCTGGGCTCGGCACTGCTGGCCGCGTCCGGGAAGCGGCTACGGGTATGGGCGCACGGCGGTCACTCGGCGGCGCGGCATCTGGCCCAGGTGCTGGGGCTGACCCTGTTCCGTGAACTGCGCCAGATGCGGCGGCCGTTGACGGACCTTTCCCTGCCCGATCCGGTCCTCCAGCCCGGCGTGACCGTCCGCACCTTCGTCCCCGGCCAGGACGACGCCGCCTGGCTCGCCGTGAACGCCGCCGCCTTCGCCCACCATCCCGAGCAGGGCTCCCTCACCCAGCGGGACCTCGACGACCGTATGGCCGAGCCGTGGTTCGATCCCGCCGGGTTCTTCCTCGCGGAGCGCGAGGGCGAGCTGATCGGCTTCCACTGGACGAAGGTCCACGCGGCCGAAGGGCTGGGCGAGGTGTACGTCCTCGGCGTGCGCCCCGGCGCCCAGGGCGGCGGCCTGGGCAAGGCCCTGACGACGATCGGGCTACGTCATCTGGCGGCCCAGGCCCTCCCGACCGCGATGCTGTACGTCGACGCCGACAACAAGGCGGCGGTGTCGGTGTACGAGCGGCTGGGCTTCGTCACGCATGAGACGGACCTGATGTACCGAACGGAGACCTGACGCGGTGCCGGTGCCGGTGCCGTGACGCTGCGCTGTGCCGGTGCCAGTGCCGATGCCAGTGCCAGTGCCGATGCCGTGACCGGCGTCGGTGCCGTGACCGCCCGTCAGAAAGCGGCCCGCAGCCGACGCCTCCGCACCGGCTCCGCCCCGCACACCCCCCACACCACCACCGCGCCGGCCAGCACCATCGCCCACCGGTCATGTGCGGCCCCCCACCGCTCGTCGGTGACGGACACGAACAGGGCCCAGTCGTCCGGCAGGAGGAGCGGGGTCAGGGCGGCGGACGCGAGCAGGACCGCCGCCACCAGCGTGCCCGGGGCGGGTTCGTCCGTGCGGTGTACCGCTGCCGCCGCCACTGCCAGCGCCACGGCGAACACCGCGCCCGCCTCCAGCGTGATGTCGGCGAGCGGGGGTCGGAGCGACCCAGGAACCAGCAGCACCGCCCCCGCCCACCACACCCCCGCCGCCGGTGCGACGAGCGCCGCCCGCAGGGCGTGGCGGATCCAGCGGCGGGTCGGTACCGGTGCCGTGGTGTGCCGGGCGGGGTCGTCCAGGACGAACGCGAGTCCGAGGGCGAAGGCCAGCACGGCACCCCGGAGGAGGAACAGGGCCCACCACGCGTTCAGGCCGAGCAGCCGCGGCAGCCCCGCGAGCAGCAGCCCTGCCACCGCGGACGCGCCCAGTACCCGCCACGGCAGGGCGCGGAAGACCGGCACCGCCAGCGCCGTCACTCCTCGCACGAGTCCGCGTCCTTCGGCGCGTCGACGCCCAGCAGCTGGGCGACCCGGCTGGTCTTGACGTCCGGTGACGTCAGTTCGGCCCAGTTCGCCTTCACCTTCGCGGTGACGGTGTCGCGCGGCTGCTCCAGCAGTTCCCGTACGACGTCGGTGTGAGCGGACGTCATGGACAGCGGATCGGTCGGCGACAGGACGATGGCGGAGCCGGACACGCTGTCGTCCAGGCGGACGTTGCGCAAGGACTGCATCGGGTCGTCCGCCCAGCCCAGCGCGAGCCACATGACGGTGACCATGCGGCCGTCGCATATCTCGCCCGCCTTGTTCTCGGTGCCTGTCACCAGCACGGAGGCGACCGCCGCCGAGAACTCGGGGACGCGGTTGCCGCCCCAGCGGGTGCCCACGGTGACCTGGTTCGGGGTGGCCGAAGGATCCAGCGCTGCGTCGCTCTCCAGGCCGTAGCGGGCGTCGATCCGCTGCCGTATGAGGAGTTCGCGGTCCCGCGCGCTGCCGCCGGCCAGCGACTTGACGTGGTCCACGACGTCCGCCCAGGTCTCCGTCCGCGGCACCCATTCCGGGAAGGCGCAGTACGTCGAGCCGTCGTGCCTCACGCAGGTCTGTTCCTTCTCCGGCGTCACCGAGACCCGCTCCCGGGCCGCCGTCAGCTCCGGTGAGATGTCCCGGGCCTGGCCGACGGCGCCGGTCAGCGTCAGGACCACCGCCGCGGCCAGGGCACCCGCGACGATCGCCTTGCGGCCACCGCTGATCAGCACCGCGGCCAGCACCGCGCACAGGACCAGCCCCGCGAGATACAGAGCGTGCCAGGCGGCCGGGCGGCCCAGCAGGTCGGACGGGAGCGTGTTGGCCGTGTTCTCGCCGACAACGGGCGCCAGCCATCTCGTGCCCTGCCCGCTTCCGACGGGGACAGCGACCATGAGGTAGAACAAGAGGGAGAAGACCGCCGCCAGCGGAGCAGCCACCACCGATGCCACCAGCCGTGCCATCAGTACCCCGAACGCGCCGAGCAGCAGCACCGTCAGCGGGCCGACGAGGAGTTCCGCCGGAGAACCGTGCCCTATCGCACCCGGCTTGAGCGCCTGCCAGGTGAACTGGGCCCCCGCACAGAGCGCGGTGAGGACGGCCGCCGGGACCACGGAGAGCGCGTGGGCCGCCGTGCGCTGCCAGGGCAGCAGCACGAGCACGCCGAAGTGGCGTTCCGTGTCCCGCCGCCTGGATCTCAGCACCGCCAGGTTCGCCGTCAGCAGCACCGCCACGGCGACCAGCAGCGGTGCGCTCTGCGTGGCGCGGTCGGCGTCCTGGAGCGCGGGGAAGGCCTCGCGGTCGGTGTAGACGATCCAGGCGATGTATGCGGTGAAGGCCAGTAGCACAGGGCTGCTCAGCAGCAGCTTTCGCGCCTCGAAGCGGGCCAGGGCGAAGACGGCCGCCCAGGTGTGGCGCGGCTCGGTGGTCACGGCGGGCGGGGCCGCCTGCAGCACGGTGCTCACGCGGCCACCTCCGCGTGCTCGCCGTCGAGGGAGAGGAGGTAGCCGTCCTCCAGGGTGGGATCGAGGAGTTCGGCGCCGGGGGGCGGGTCGCCGACGTTGCGGTATGTCCCCATGCCCGTCCGCCAGCCCGCCTTCGCGCCCGGCGCGCGCTCCGCGCTGCTCCATACCCGGCCGGCCGCCCGTGCGGTCAGCTCGGCGGGGGTGCCGTCGAAGCGGATGGTGCCGCTCGCCATCACCAGGACACGGTGACAGAGCATCGCCACGTCCTCGGTCTGGTGGGTGGACAGCAGGACCGTGCGGCCCTCTCCGGCCGTGGCGATCAACTCCCGGAACCGCATGCGCTGTTCGGGGTCGAGACCGACGGTCGGCTCGTCGAGGACCAGGAAACCGGGGTCGCCGACGAGCGCGGCGGCCAGCGCGACCCGCTGCCGCATACCGCCGGACAGCTTCTTGATCCGCTTGCCGCGTACGTCGGACAGATCGACGCACTCCAGCACCCGCCGCACCTCCCGGTGCCGTGCGGCGCGGTTGGTCAGCTCCTTGAGGATCGCCACGTAGTCGACGAACTCGAAGGCCGTGAAGTCCGGGTGGAAACCGGGGGTTTGGGGGAGGTAGCCGAGGTTGCGGCGGACCTCCTGGCGGCCGGAGGTGGTCGACGGGTCGTGGCCGAGGACCGTGAAGGCGCCGCTGTCGGCGGGGACGGCTGTGGCGAGCACCCGCAACAGGGTGGTCTTTCCCGCGCCGTTGGGGCCCAGCAGGCCCGTCACACCCGGCGTGAGCCGCAGTGCGGCATCGTCCAGGGCGCGCGTGCCGCCGTAGCGGAGGCTGAGCCCGGAGGCGGAGACGGTGGGGGTCATGCGGCGCTCCCGTGGAAGAGGTCGAAGCGGTCACGGAGGAAGACGAGGAGACCGGCGGCGAGTACGGCGACGGCGGCTGCCGTGCTCTGTCCGGCGGCGGTGAAGGGGGCGAGCGGGCCGTCGGCCGTCGCCTGCGCCACCAGCAGCAGCGCGATCCAGCCCCCGCCGACGAGGGACGGCGCGAGCACCGGCCCCAGCCGCGGGATCAGCGCGAGCCCGGTCGCGGTCAGCGCGAGCGCGGGCAGCAGCCAGGCGAGGGCGCGCAGGCCGTACGCCGGGAGGGCGAGCGTCGCCAGTCCGTTGAGGGCGAGTCCGGCGGTGAGCACGGCGACCGTCCGGATCATCAGCAGCCGGAACCCGTGCATCGGGGAGACGACGGCCATCTCGTACGTCGGGTCCAGCGCGGGCCCGTACGACACCGCGACCCCGGCGAGGGGCAACAGCGGAGCGAGGGCGAGGAACAGCGTGGGCGAGTCGGTGACCGGGGACAGGTTCGTCACCAGCACGGTCAGCACGAGCAACGCGACGACCGAGCCCAGCCACGAGCCGCGCATCACCGGCGTCGCCGAGAGCAGCCGCGCCGTGTGATCGGGCACCCCGAGCCGCACCAGCAGCGCCTCGAGCCACCCCGGCCGGGGCGCGTCCATCTCGGCGTCCAGCCGCTCCCAGCCGGCGTCGAGCGCGACCGGGTCGCTGACCTCGGCGAGCACGGCCCGGCATGGGGCGCAGGCGGTGAGGTGGGTGTCGGTGGACCAGAGGGCGGGGGCGGTCAGCTCGCCGCGGGCGTACGACCGTAGATCTTCTTCAGGTACGTGCCAGGTCATGCGGACACCTCCTCAATTCGTGTGCGGTTACGTGCGTCATGCCAGCGCCTCCCGCAGTTGCTTGCGGGCACGCATCGCCCGCGTCTTGACCGTGCCGGGCGGAATCCCCAGCACGACGGCGGCCTCGCGGGTGGTCAGCCCGTCGATGACCGTCGCCTGGAGCACCGCGCGCAGCTCCGGTGAGAGCCGGACCAGGGCACCCGCGAGGTCCCCGTGCTCCACCCCCGCGAGCACGCGCTCCTCCGCGGACGCCTCGTCCCGGTGCCGCAGCCGCGCCAGCGCCTGCCGCAGCCGGCCGCGCGCCCCGTCGCCCCGCAGGGCGTCGACCAGCCGCCGCGACCCGATGCGCCACAGCCACCCGGCCACATCCCCGTCCTCCCGGTAGCGGGCCTTGCCCCGCCACACCGCGAGGAACGTCTCCTGTACGACGTCGTCGACTATCCCGGCGTCGGCGCACCGGCCGCGCAGCCGGGCGGCGAGCCAGGGCGCGAACCGCCGGTACAGCTCCTCGAAGGCGCGCCGGTCCCCGTCCGCCGCGATGGCCCGCAGCAGATCCCCGTCGCTTCTCGTTTCGCTCACGTCTCCTCATCGCACGGACGTCACGGATCGGTTCACACCATCGCCCATGACGTTCCGGCCGACCTTCCGGCTTGACTTTCGGGATCACCTTCCACCACCCTTTCACTACTCAATTAGTGAAAGGGGGTTGTCCCATGGTCGAGTACCGCATCGACCGGCACAGCGGCGTGGCCACCTACGTCCAGATCGTCCAGCAGACCAAGCAGGCGCTCCGCCTGGGCCTGCTGAAGCAGGGAGACAAGCTCCCCACGGCCCGCGAGGTCGTCGAAGCCACCGCCATCAACCCCAACACCGTCCTCAAGGCCTACCGCGAACTGGAACGGGAGGGCCTGGTCGAGGCACGCCGGGGCCTGGGCACCTTCGTCCGCCGCGGGCTGAGCACCACCCCCGCCGACTCCCCCCTGCGCAGCGAGCTGGCCGCCTGGGCGGAGAGGGCCCGCGAGGCGGGACTCGGGCGGGAGGACGTGGCCGCACTCTTCACCGCCGTACTCGACACACACTTCGCCGCAGGCGAGAAGCACCTCCAGGGAGACCCGTCATGACCGACACGGCCATAGAGGCAGCCGGCCTCGGCAAACGCTTCGGCAAACGCTGGGCGCTGCGTGACTGCACCGTCCGGCTGCCCGCCGGACGCGTCTGCGCGGTCGTCGGCCCGAACGGCGCCGGCAAGTCCACCTTGCTCGCCCTCGCCGCCGGGCTCCTCGCCCCGACCGAGGGCACCGTGAGCGTGCTCGGCGGAACTCCGGCGGCGGCACGCGCGCGCGTCGGCTACGTCGCCCAGGACAAGCCGCTGTATCCGCAGCTCACGGTCGCCGAGACGCTGCGCATGGGCGCCGACCTCAACCCCGGCCGCTGGGACCTGCCCACCGCCGAGCGGATCGTGGCAGGCGGCGACCTCGACCCGAAGTCCCGGGTGCGCTCCCTCTCCGGCGGCCAGCGCACCCGTGTCGCGCTCGCCCTCGCGCTGGCCAAGCAGCCCGAACTGCTGCTCCTGGACGAGCCGATGGCCGACCTCGACCCGCTGGCCCGGCATGAGCTGATGGGCGTCCTGATGTCCCAGGCCGCTCAGCACGGCACCACGATCGTGATGTCCTCGCACGTGGTCGCCGAGCTGGAGGACTCCTGCGACCACCTGCTGCTGGTCGGCGGCGGCCGGGTCCGGCTCGCGGGCGAGCTCGACGAGCTGCTTCAGGTGCACACGCGCGTGTCGGGTCCCGCCGACACCTCCCTCGCCCCGCACCACACCGTCGTCGAGTCCCGTACCACCGGCCGCCAGCTCACCGCGCTGCTCCGCCCGTCGGGCCCGCTGCCCGACGACATGCGCACCAGCGCCCCGTCCCTGGAGGAGCTGGTCCTCGCCTACCTCCGCAACCCGCAGGCCGACAGCCAGGAGACCGCCGCGTGACCGCCCTGACCGCCCCCACCCCGACTGCGACTCCGAGTCCGGCGCCCGCACCCCACCTGCTGCGCTGGCTGATACGCCTCCACCGGCCCGCCCTGTACATCTGGGGGGCACTTCTCGTCGTCACCACCGCCACGCTCCTGTGGCTGGGCGGCCCGCTCACCGACGACGCGGCGGCGGCCTGGCGGGAGTACCGGGCCTGCTCGCCACAGCCGGAGCTGTGCCCGTACGAGCAGGACGCGATCATCCGCTACAAGGACGTCTACAACTACGCGACCATCGTCGTCCTGGCGATCCCGTTCCTGGTCGCCGCCTGGGCGGGCGCCTCGCTGATCGGCCGTGAACTGGAGAACGGCACCGACCGGCTGGCCTGGACCCAGTCCGTCTCCCCCGCCCACTGGCTCGCCGCCAAGCTCGCCGCACCGGCCGTCCTGGTCACCGCCGGCACCGGACTGCTCGTTCTCCTGCACCATCTGGCCTGGTCGGCGTCGAAGGGAAAGATCGACACGGCCAAGCCCTGGCACGATTCCCTCACCTTCTTCGCGGGCGGCCCCGTCACCGTCGCCCTCGCCCTGACCGGCCTGCTCGTCGGCGCCCTCGCGGGCCTGGTCCTGCGCCGTTCACTCGCCGGGCTCGGCGCGGGCGCGGTCGCGGTGGCCGGGCTGTGGTTCGCCGTCTGGCAGGCGCTGCCGTATCTGTGGCCGGCGGAAACCCGGATCAGCAGCCTTCAGGAGGGCCCGGCGCTGGTAGGCGATGAGGTCCGCTACGGCCTGCTGACCACGTCCGGCGAGCGGATCGCCGACCCCAACTGCGGCGGCACGTTCATCCCGGTGTGCCGCCCCGTCATGGAACGCCTCGACGCCGCCGCCTACTACACCGACTTCCACCCCGCCTCCCACTACTGGCCCCTCCAGCTCACCGCGACGGCCGTCGTCCTCGTCGTGGCCGCCGCAGCCACCTTGATCGCGTTCCGGCTGGTCAGGCGCCGTACCGGCTGAGGCATCCCGATGCGCATACGTCCCTGAGAGCGGGTAGGGGCGTATGCGCGGGGCTTCGTGCCGCCCTTCGTACGGAAACCCGGGGGACGTAGACGCCCGGGGGCCGCCCCCCGCTATCCCGCACGTCATGTCGCCGTAACCATTGGTTCAGGCGGGCTTGCGACGCTCAGCCAATGAACCAAGCCGTGCCAGAGCCTTCGACGCCCGAGGAGGGCCGAGCGAGGAACGGGGAGAGCAGACTGACCGTCGCCGCCCTGCCTCCCGCGTCCTCCGACGCGCCCGTAGAGCTCCCGGCGCGGAACAATGGGTTCATGAGTCAGTCGAACACCCAGGCACAGGTCCAGCATGCACAGCCGTCCGTCGGTTCCATAGCCGCGCACCGGCCACACACGGTGTCCGCCGCGGTGTCCGACCTGGAACCCGACATCGATGCCGACCTCGACGCCTACGAGGAGGCACCGTACGACGGGCCGCAGCTGCCCCAGGGCCGCTTCCTCGACCGGGAGCGGAGCTGGCTCGCGTTCAACGAGCGGGTCCTGGAGCTCGCCGAGGACCCGAACACGCCCCTGCTGGAGCGGGCGAACTTCCTGGCGATCTTCGCCTCCAACCTGGACGAGTTCTTCATGGTCCGGGTGGCCGGTCTGAAGCGCCGTATCGCCACCGGCGTCGCCACGCGTTCGGCCTCCGGCCTGCAGCCGCGTGAAGTGCTGGAGATGATCTGGGCCCGCTCCCGCGAGCTGATGGCCCGGCATGCCGCCTGCTACCACGAGGACGTCGCCCCCGCGCTCGCCGAGGAGGGCATCCACCTGGTCCGCTGGGCCGAGCTGACCGAAAAGGAGCAGGCGCGTCTCTTCACCCTGTTCCGGCACCAGATCTTCCCGGTCCTCACGCCCCTCGCGGTCGACCCGGCGCACCCCTTCCCGTACATCTCCGGCCTCTCGCTGAACCTGGCCGTCGTCGTACGCAACCCCGTCACC
Source organism: Streptomyces sp. 4N124 (assembly GCF_052245395.1). NCBI lineage: Bacteria > Bacillati > Actinomycetota > Actinomycetes > Kitasatosporales > Streptomycetaceae > Streptomyces > Streptomyces sp. 4N124. The sequence goes on along the minus strand of NZ_JBQQBS010000060.1, from coordinate 34,618 downwards.
GGCCACCGCCACTTCGCGCGCGTGAAGGTGCCGCCGCTGCTGTCCCGCTTCCTGGAGAGCTCCCCCGGCCGGTACGTCCCCATCGAGGACGTCATCGCCGCGCACCTGGAAGAGCTGTTCCCGGGCATGGAGGTCCTGGAGCACCACGCCTTCCGGCTCACCCGGAACGAGGACCTGGAGGTCGAGGAGGACGACGCCGAGAACCTCCTGCAGGCCCTGGAGAAGGAGCTCATGCGGCGCCGCTTCGGGCCGCCGGTGCGCCTGGAGGTCGAGGAGTCCATCGACCGCGAGGTGCTCGACCTGCTGGTGCGGGAGCTGAAGATCAGCGAGGCCGAGGTCTACCCGCTGCCGGGCCCGCTCGACCTCACCGGCCTCTTCCGCGTCGGCGGCATCGACCGGCCCGAGCTGAAGTACCGCAAGTTCGTCGCCGGCGTACACCGCGATCTCGCCGAGGTCGAGTCGGCGTCCGCGCCCGACATCTTCGCCGCGCTGCGCAACCGGGACGTGCTGCTGCACCACCCGTACGACTCCTTCTCCACCTCCGTGCAGGCGTTCCTGGAGCAGGCGGCCGAGGACGACGACGTCCTCGCGATCAAGCAGACCCTGTACCGGACCTCCGGCGACTCCCCGATCGTCAACGCGCTCATAGACGCGGCCGAGGCCGGCAAGCAGGTCCTCGTCCTGGTCGAGATCAAGGCCCGCTTCGACGAGCACGCCAACATCAAGTGGGCGCGCAAGCTGGAGGAGGCCGGCTGCCATGTCGTCTACGGCCTGGTCGGCCTGAAGACGCACTGCAAGCTGTCGCTGGTGGTCCGCCAGGAAGGCGACACGCTACGGCGGTACTGCCACGTCGGCACCGGCAACTACCACCCGAAGACGGCCCGCCTCTACGAGGACCTCGGCCTGCTCACCGCCGACCCCCAGGTCGGCGCGGACCTGTCCGACCTGTTCAACCGGCTGTCGGGATACTCGCGCCGCGAGACCTACCGACGGCTGCTGGTGGCCCCCAAGTCCCTCCGGGACGGCCTGATCGCCAGGATCGACAAGGAGGTCCAGCACCACCGTGCCGGACGCCCCGCGTTCATCCGGATCAAGGTCAACTCGATGGTGGACGAAGCCGTCATCGACGCCCTGTACCGCGCGTCCCAGGCGGGCGTGCCGGTCGACATCTGGGTACGCGGCATCTGCGCGATCCGCCCCGGAGTGGCGGGCCTCTCGGAGAACATCCGGGTCCGCTCGATCCTCGGCCGCTTCCTTGAGCACTCCCGGGTCTTCGCCTACGGCAACGGCGGCGAGCCCGAGGTGTGGATCGGCAGCGCCGACATGATGCACCGCAACCTCGACCGCCGCATCGAGGCCCTGGTGAGGGTCACCGACCCGGCTCACCGCGCCGCGCTCAACCGGCTCCTTGAGACCGGCATGTCCGACACCACCTCGTCCTGGCATCTCGGCCCGGACGGCGAGTGGACCCGGCACGCGCTCGACGCGGACGGCCAGCCCCTGCGGAACATCCAGGAGATGCTCATAGACGCCCGGAGGCGCCGGCGTGGCACAGCAACACCTTGAACCGACGGACCCCACGGCCGGGCTGACCGGGGACGCCCTCGCGGGCTATCTGCGCGCCCAGGCCACGGAGTTCCTCCGTGCGCTGCGGCTGCACCGGGAGACCGGTGGCTCGGCCAACGGCTCGGCCGCGGGCTCGGGCTCGGAGGAGGCCGTCGACGCGGCGCGCGCCCTGCGCCACTCGGCCCGCCGCATCAGCGGCAGCCTGCACACCTTCCGCCCCCTGCTCGACCCCGACTGGGCCGAGGCCATCCGCCCCGAACTGGCCTGGCTCTCCGGCACGTTGGCGATGGAGCACGCGTACGCGGGCCGCTTGGAGCGGCTGCTGCTGGCGCTGCACCGGCTGTCGGGGGCGACGGTGTTCCCGGGCCAGTCGACGGAGACGGCGGGCGGGGGCAACCGTTCCACCGGCGTGGGCAGTCGTTCCGCTGGGGCGGAACGGATGGGAGCGGCGGCACACAGCGACGCCGGTCCCCCCAGCGGCCAGCCCACGGAACGCGGCAACCTCACCGTAGGCGCCGCCAAAGCGGGCGCCCTGCTGGAACGCCAGCTCACCCTCGCCCGGACCCGGGCCCACTCCACGGCCCTCCAGGCCCTCGGCTCCTCCCGCTTCCACGCGGTCGCCGACAACATCGCCGTACTGGCCAGCGACGTCCCGCTCACGCCCGCCGCCCCCACCGCCGACCTCCGCCCCCTCGCCGCCGCGGCGGAGGAGCGCCTCACCGACGCGATCGCCGCGCTCCCCCTGGTGACGGCCGGCAGCCCGTACAACGCGGAGGCGCTGATCCACGGCCTCTCACCGGACCCGGCCCCGCATCCGCAGGACGCCCCCTGGCACCAGGTCCGCCTGCTGCTGCGCCTGCACCGCTACGCCCTTGAGGTACTGCACGGCGAGAAGGCACCCGTGGACACCCGCCTGCTCACCGCGGGCCAGGCCCTCAACCGGCACCGCGACGCCTCGGAGGCGGCAGCAGCAGCGGCCGCCGCGGCACGCACCCCGCGTATCGCCCCGGCGACGGCGTACGCCCTCGGCGTGCTCCACGCCGACCAGCGGCACGAGGTGGAGGCGGCACGTTTCGCGTTCCAGCAGTCATGGCAGAAGCAGGCCGTCGGCACGGCCTGACCCGCACGCGTACCTTCGAGGAGGCGGTGGAGCCCCGGTGACTCACACGAACGACGGCATCGTCCAGGCGGCCGGCTGCGTCCTGTGGCGCCGCTCGCCGGTCGACGGTGAACTGGAGATATGTCTCGTGCACCGCCCGAAATACGACGACTGGTCCCACCCCAAGGGCAAGCTCAAGCGCGACGAGGAACCGCTCGCGGGCGCCGTGCGCGAGGTGGCGGAGGAGACGGGCTACCGCGCGGTACCGGGCGCCGAGCTGCCCACCGCCCACTACTTCACGGCCGGCCGCCCCAAGCAGGTGCGTTACTGGGCGGCCGAGGCGGGACCCGGCACCTTCACCCCCAACGACGAAGTGGACCGCCTGCTGTGGCTCTCCCCGACGTCCGCCCGCGACCGGCTCACCCAGCCGAGGGACCGCACCCTGGTGGACGCCCTGCTGGACGCCCTTCGCCTGGCATAGTCCGGAATCGTCCCGTGTCCACAACGTGAGCCTTCCGTGACCTAACCACACCGACGGCAGGGGTTCACCCTCCGTTCATTTTCAGCCATTGGCGGCTTCACCTGATCTGCCTAATTTCGGCCTTACCTGATGACGGGTGCGCCTCGATTACGCGCCCGTTTCAACCAGTCTTTCGCACGCCGCCGATTCAGGACGGCGGCTCCTGGAAGGAACTCCCTCAAGTGAAGCTTCAGCGCAAGAACCGGCGGGCTCTCGCTCTCGGCGCGATCGCGTTCTCCGGCGCCCTGGCCCTCACGGCGTGCGGCTCGGACGACACCGGCAACAGCAACGGTGGCGACGCCACCACGAACGCCCAGGCCGGTTCGATCAAGTGTGACGACGCCAAGGGCCAGCTGCTCGCCGATGGCTCGTCCGCGCAGAAGAACGCTATCGACGCCTGGGTCAAGCAGTTCTCGGCTGCTTGCAAGGTCCAGATCAACTACAAGGGCGGCGGCTCCGGCGCCGGTATCACCGCGTTCAACCAGGGCACGGTCGCCTTCGCCGGCTCGGACTCCGCGCTGAAGCCCGAAGAGGTCACCGAGTCCAAGAAGGTCTGCTCCGGCGGCCAGGGCATCGACCTCCCGATGGTCGGCGGCGCGATCGCCCTCGCGTACAACGTCGAGGGTGTCGACAACCTGGTCCTGGACGCGCCGACGATCGCCAAGATCTTCAGCGGCAAGATCAAGACCTGGGACGACGCGGCGATCAAGAAGCTGAACCCCGACGCCAAGCTGCCCAGCACCAAGATCCAGGCGTTCCACCGCTCGGACGAGTCCGGCACCACGGACAACTTCACCAAGTACCTGGGTGCCGCCGCCAAGGCGGACTGGACCTACGGGGACGGCAAGGCGTGGGCCGCTCCGGGCGGCCAGGCCGCGTCCGGTTCCTCCGGCGTCGCGCAGAGCGTGAAGCAGACCTCCGGCGCGATCAGCTACATGGAGGAGTCCTACGCCAAGGAGATGTCGACCGTCGCCATCGACACGGGCGCCGCTGAGCCGGTCAAGGCTTCCTCCGACAGCGCCACGGCCGCCATCGCGGACGCCGAGGTCGTCGGCACGGGCAAGGACCTCGCGCTCGAGATCAACTACAACACCAAGGCCGACGGCGCCTACCCGATCACCCTGGTGACCTACGAGATCGTCTGCGACAAGGGCAACAAGGCGGAGACGCTGCCCACCGTCAAGGCGTTCCTGACCTACATCGCCAGCGAGGAGGGTCAGGGCATTCTCGCCGACAACTCCTACGCCCCGATCCCCGACGAGATCATCACCAAGGTCCGCACCACCATCGCGGGCCTGAGCTGACCTGAGCGTGCGGCCTGGTCCCACTGAGGGGCCGGGCCGCACCGTCCGGTGCACCGCCGCCATGGAGCCGTACGCCGAGTGTGGCTCCGCAGACCGGAGAACCCGATGGACATAGCCACACAAGACACACCTCCCCCCGCACCCCAGCCGACCGAGGCCGAACGCAAGCGTGCCGCCCGCGGTGCCACCCGCCCCGGAGACCGGGTCTTCCTCGGTCTCGCCCGAGGGTCAGGCATCTTCCTGCTGACGATCATGGCCGCGATCGCGGTCTTCCTCACCTGGCGTGCCGCCATCGCCATCAGCGAGGACGAAGGCAACTTCCTCACGACCTTCGAGTGGAACACCGGCACGCAGCCGCCCGTCTTCGGCATCGCGGTCCTGGCCTACGGCACGGTGGTCTCCTCGATCATCGCCATGGCCATCGCGGTACCGATCGCCGTCGCCATCGCGCTGTTCATCACCCACTACGCCCCGCGCAGGCTCAGCGGCCCCATCGCGTACGTGATCGACCTGCTCGCCGCCGTACCGTCCATCGTGTACGGCCTGTGGGGCGCCCTGATCCTCGTACCGCAGATGGACGGCCTCTTCGGCTGGCTGAACGACTACTTCCGCTGGACCGGCATCTTCTCCTGGGAAGAAGGCCCCGCGCGCTCGATGCTCACCGTCGGCATCCTCCTCGCGATCATGATCCTGCCGATCATCACGAACGTCAGTCGTGAGGTCTTCAACCAGGTTCCGCAGATGCACGAGGAGGCCGCGCTGGCCCTCGGCGCCACGCGCTGGGAGGTCATCCGCATGTCGGTGCTGCCGTTCGGGCGCTCCGGCGTGATCTCCGCCTCGATGCTGGGCCTCGGCCGCGCGCTCGGCGAGACGATGGCCGTCGCCACGGTGCTCTCCCCGGACTTCCTGATCCACGGCAGCCTGCTCGACCCGGGTGGCGGCACCTTCGCCCAGAACATCGCCGCCAAGTTCCCCGAGGCGGACGAGTTCGGCCAGGACGCGCTCATCGCCTCCGGTCTGGTCCTGTTCGTCATCACCCTGCTGGTCAACGGCGCGGCGCGCATGATCATCGCCCGTCGCAAGGAGTTCTCGGGGGCCAACGCATGAGCACCACCGCCATCAACGACAAGCGCCCCGGCTCCACCCTGCAGGGTGACCGGCTGCCGAAGTGGTTCCCGTGGGTGCTGGCCGCGGGCTCCGTCGCCGTCTCCGTCGGCCTCTGCCTGGCCACCGGGATCGACAGCAAGATCCAGTGGGGTCTGATCGCCGCGATCCTCTTCGTCCTCGGTACGTTCGTCATCGCCGGACGGGTCGAGGGCGGCCGCCAGGCCAAGGACCGCATCGCGACCTCGCTCGTCTGGGTCGCCTTCCTGCTCGCCGTGGTGCCGCTCGCATCGCTGATCTGGGCCACCGTCGAGCGCGGTACCAAGGTGCTCGACGGATACTTCCTCAGCCACTCGATGGGCGTCGTCGCCGACACCGAGCCGGGCGGCGGCATCTACGCCGCCATCATCGGCACCCTCGAGCAGGTCGGCATCGCCACTCTGATCGCCGTGCCGATCGGTGTGCTCACCGCGATCTACCTGGTGGAGTACGGGCGTGGCAACCTCGCCCGGGCCGTCACCTTCTTCGTCGACGTGATGACCGGTATCCCGTCGATCGTCGCCGGTCTGTTCATCCTCAGCCTCCTGCTGATCCTGGACATGGGCTTCTCCGGCTTCGCCGGCGCGCTCGCGCTGACGATCCTGATGATGCCGGTCGTGGTCCGCTCCACGGAGGAGATGCTCAAGCTCGTCCCGAACGAGCTGCGCGAGGCGTCACTGGCGCTGGGCATTCCGAAGTGGCGCACCATCCTGAAGGTGGTCCTGCCGACCGCGATCGGCGGTATCACCACCGGCATCATGCTGTCGGTGGCCCGTATCGCCGGTGAGACCGCGCCCGTACTGCTGCTGGTGTTCGGCAACCCGTTCATCAACAACAACCCCTTCGAGGGTGCGCAGGCGTCGCTGCCGCTGTACATCTACCAGCAGTTCAAGAACAGCGCCGGTTCGGGTGCGGCCTATGACCGTGCCTGGGCCGCGGCCCTCACGCTGATCGCCTTCGTGATGATCCTGAACCTGGCGGCCCGCGGCATCGCCCGCTGGAAGGCGCCGAAGACCGGTCGCTGACGCGGCCATACAGCGACCGATCTCAGATTTCCCGAAAGAAGCAGTGATACCCATGGCCAAGCGAATTGACGTAAGCGGGCTCAACGCCTACTACGGCTCCTTCCGCGCCATCGAAGACATCTCGATGACCGTCGAGCCCCGCTCCGTGACCGCCTTCATCGGCCCCTCCGGCTGCGGCAAGTCCACGTTCCTGCGCACGCTCAACCGCATGCACGAGGTGACGCCGGGCGGCCGGGTCGAGGGCAAGGTCATGCTCGACGACGAGAACCTGTACGGCTCCGGGGTCGACCCGGTGTCCGTGCGGCGCGAGGTCGGCATGGTCTTCCAGCGTCCGAACCCCTTCCCCACGATGTCGGTGTACGACAACGTGGCGGCCGGACTGAGGCTCAACGGCTCGTACAAGAAGTCCGCGCTGGACGACGTGGTCGAGAAGTCCCTCAAGGGCGCCAACCTCTGGAACGAGGTCAAGGACCGCCTGAACAAGCCGGGTTCGGGCCTGTCGGGTGGACAGCAGCAGCGCCTCTGCATCGCGAGGGCGATCGCGGTGGAACCGAACGTGCTGCTGATGGACGAGCCCTGCTCGGCCCTCGACCCCATCTCCACCCTCGCCATCGAGGACCTGATCGGCGAGCTGAAGGAACGCTTCACGATCGTCATCGTGACGCACAACATGCAGCAGGCCGCCCGCGTCTCCGACCGCACCGCCTTCTTCAACCTCGCCGCCGTCGGCCAGCCCGGCAAGCTCATCGAGATCGACGACACGGAGCGCATCTTCTCCAACCCGTCGGTCCAGGCCACCGAGGACTACATCTCCGGCCGCTTCGGCTGACAGACCCCTCGCGGTGCTGCATGGCGGTGCCACCGCGAGGCCGATAAGGGCCCGCCCCCCGGCAACGGGGGGCGGGCCCGTCGTCGTTGTGCCGTCCGCCAGACTGCGGGCCGCGCGCCGCAAGCTGCGGGCATGCGTGCCGCAAGGACGGCGCCCACCCAGCAGGCGGCAGGCCGCTGCCCCGCCCAGCTGCGGCATACGTGCCGCAAGCTGCGGGCATGCGTGCCGCCTGGGGCGGCACGGGTGGGCGCAGGCGGCACCCCGTCAGCGCCGGGCTGCGCGACCCACCCCCACAGCAACCCCCACCCACGGGACCGCTACAGAAACGCCAGGTTCACAACCCCAAACGCCCCCGCAGCCACCACCGCAGCCGCCGGCATGGTGATGAACCACCCCAGCACAATGTTCTTGGCAACACCCCACCGCACGGCATTGACCCGCTTGGTCGCCCCCACACCCATGATCGCCGACGTGATCACATGCGTCGTAGAAATCGGCGCCCGGAACAAGAACGCCGTAGTGAACATGATCGACGCCCCGGTCGTCTCCGCCGCAAACCCCTGCGGCGGATCCAACTCAATGATCTTCCGCCCCAGCGTCCGCATGATCCGCCACCCCCCGGCATACGTACCGAGCGACAGCATCACAGCACACACGATCTTCACCCACACCGGAATCGGATCGCCGTAGTCCTCGACATCGGCGATGACCAGCGCCATCACCACAATGCCCATGGTCTTCTGCGCGTCCTGCAGACCGTGCCCCAGAGCCATCCCCGCCGCGGACACCGTCTGCGCGATCCGGAACCCCCGCTTGGCCTTGTGCGGATTCGCCCGCCGGAAGATCCACATGATCGCCGTCATCGCCAGATATCCGACCACCAGCCCCACCACCGGCGACACGAACATCGGAATGACGATCTTCTCCAGCACCCCGTCCCAGTAGACGGTGGTCCCACCCGCCAGCGCGGCCCCCACCATGCCACCGAACAACGCATGCGAGGACGACGACGGCAGCCCGTAGTACCAGGTGACCAGATTCCAGGTGATCGCCCCGATGAGCGCGGCGAAGAGGATCCCCATCCCCTTCGACCCCTCGGGTGTCTGAATCAGCCCTTCACTGACGGTCTTGGCGACCCCGCTGCCCAGAAAGGCACCGGCGAGATTCATCACCGCCGCCATCACCAGCGCGGCCTTGGGAGTCAGCGCACGCGTCGACACCGACGTGGCGATCGCGTTCGCCGAATCGTGGAAGCCGTTGGTGTACGTGAAGAAGAGCGCGACCAGGACGGTCACGACCAGCGCGAAGGTGTCCATGGCGTGGGCTCAGGACTCCTTCACGGCGATGGTCTCCACCGTGTTCGCCACATGTTCGAACGCGTCCGCCGCCTCTTCCAGCACATCCACGATCTGCTTGAGCTTCAGCACCTCGATCGCGTCGTACTTGCCGTTGAAGAGATGAGCAAGAAGCTTTCTGTGGATCTGGTCGGCCTGGTTCTCCAGCCGGTTGACCTCGATCCAGTACTCGGTGAGGTTGTCCATCGTCCGCAGACTCGGCATCGCCTCGGCCGTCAGCTCGGCCGCCCGCGCCAGCACCTCGATCTGCTGCTCGACACCCTTGGGCAGTTCCTCCACGTTGTAGAGGACGACGAGGTCGACGGCCTCCTCCATGAAGTCCATGATGTCGTCGAGGCATGAAGCGAGCTTGTAGATGTCCTCACGGTCGAACGGCGTGATGAACGAGGAGTTCAGCTGGTGAAAGATCGCGTGTGTGGCATCGTCACCCGCATGTTCCGCGGCCCGCATACGCTCTGCGATCTCGGCCCGGCCGGCGGTGTCCGCCCCGAGCAATTCCATCAGGAGTTTCGAGCCCGTGACGATGTTGTCCGCGGACGCGGCAAACATGTCGTAGAAGCTCGTCTCCCTGGGGGTCAGACGAAAGCGCACGTGGGGTCCTCAAGATGCTTCGGTTTCGGTCAGGCTGATGCTAGGCACATCATCCGGCCATGGCTAATGGGCCGTCCCCCAGTGTCACCCATCGCGGAGACTGATCCACACAGGGGCGTAACAAGGGTTCGGTCCTGGCTTCTGCCTGCGGCATGGGCCAACAGCCCTATACCCAGCAAAGTTCGGTACGATATACCCAGTAGGGGTATATGTGTCTGGAGGACGCGATGACGACCACCGAGGCCGGCGCGGGAGTGCCCTCCGAGGCCACCCCGGCCGTGGTCACCGACCACGACCGCGGGATCCACGGCTACCACAAGCAGAAGGACGAGCACCTCAAGCGCCTGCGCCGGATCGAGGGCCAGATCCGTGGCCTGCAGCGCATGGTCGACGAGGACGTCTACTGCATCGACATACTCACGCAGGTGTCCGCCTCCACCAAGGCCCTGCAGTCCTTCGCCCTGCAGCTCCTGGAGGAGCACCTACGCCACTGCGTCGCCGACGCCGCCGTCAAGGGCGGCGAAGAGATCGACGCAAAGGTGGAGGAAGCAACGAAGGCAATCGCCCGCCTGCTACGCACGTGACTCTTGTCGCGTACGTGATGGTCCCGCGCCCCAAAGGGGCGCGGGGCTGTATCAAATTTGCGGCTCCGCCGCGTGGGCGCGACCAGCCACAACGGACCCGCAGAGACCTACTGGCCCCCAGCGGAGCGCTCACGCGTTTCGGCCACTTTCAGCACCTCGTCGATGCTCTCAAGGCTGAGCCGGTCCTCGGCGGCGGACGCCGCGATGATCAGGTCTCCGCACAGCTCGATCTCGGCGAGGGCCACGTGGTCCTGAACTGCCGTACCGCCGACCGGAGCCACGTGCATCACCTCTTCTCTGCCGTCACCGACTTCCTAGAGTAGGGAGCGGCCTACACAACGCGCATGGCACGGAAGGGCTAGTTCTTGACGCCCGTCATGCTTCCGCGCATCTTTCCGCTCGGCTTCCCCGTAAGCCCCCGCTCACTCCTCGGCGATCTTCCCGGCGTAGATGTCCCCGGCCGCCGGCAGTTCTACGTCGACGGGGGCCCCGAAGTCGTACAGCAGCGTCGTCGAGGCGACCGCGACCGTGTTCTGCTGCTGTCCGTTGACGAAGCTGAACCGGTGCCGGATCTTGCGGATGCGCCCCTGTTCGTCGAGGTAGACGTCGAACGGCACGGTGGCCCTGGCGAACCCTTTCGCCGCCGCGTTGAGCGCTTTCTGGTTTCCTTCCGAGGCCTCCTGCGCCGCGTCCGCGAGATCGGCGGTGCCCCTGTAGTGCCGCACGGCGGTGCCCGCGACCTCGGTCTCCCCCACATACGTCGCCGCCCGCGTCCCGCGCAGCAGCTCGGCGGCGGCGAACGGGTCCGTGGCGCCGCCGGTGACGAGGTTGCCGTCGGACAGCGTGGCGGTGTCCACGCGCACCCATTTGTCGGCGGGGACCCCGGCCCCCCGGTTCTTCATGAACAGCGCGCCGGGCGCGAGGAGCTCGGTGATCGACCGGTGTTCCCGGCTCCCCGCCGGATCCTGCGGAAGCAGCACCTTCAGCCGCCCGAGCTGCCGGGAGAAGTCGTAGACCCCTTCTCCGCGGATGGTGACGCGGGTCCCGCCGGTGGCCATCTCCATGGATGTACGGGCCTGGGCGCTGCCGGCGTCCACCAGCCGGTCGGCGGCCCGGTGCAGGGTCTCGACGGGATCGGCGGCCGCACGCGCGTCCTCCGCGGCGGCTCCGCCGGAACACCCGGTGGCGCACGCACAGACCATGAGTCCCGCGACCCCCGCCGCTGTCCGCCACTGTCGCCGCTGCCGCTCCGCCATCGCCTGCCTACCCCCAGCCGCTACGTCCGTCCCGGGCCCCCTGTCGTTCCGGATAACGACGGGTCCGTGGCCTCGTCACGCTGACCGAAGACGGACGGCGAGCGGAGAAACCGTTTGCCCGCGCTGGGTACGGTGGAGGGCGTGGCGCAGTACGACGGCCTGGATTCCCGCCAGGCACACCCGGATCATCGGACAACAACGGTTGACCAAGGCAAGTTCTGCGTAGCGCGTTGCAGCTGCGGCTGGCGCGGCCCGGCCCGCAGAGCCCGCAGCCAGGCCAGGACGGATGCGCAGGGGCACGCGAACGCATTCGGGTAGTGACGCTGTTCCGGCACGTCGGGCCGTACTCCGGCATCCTGTGTCCTGTGTTCTGTGACATGACCGCGTTCTTGTCACAGACGGCCTGTTGTGGAACCCGAGACTCCGGGGTCCCGTCTCGCTCCACGGAAGCCGACGGGAGGCGCACATGGAACGGCGTACGTTCATCGGAGGCGGCGCGGCCGCGCTCGCAGGGCTGACGGCAGCCGCGTGCAGCGGCGGGGGCACCTCGGGCGCGACCCGCACCACCACCGCCGCCGCCACCACGGGCATGTCCACCTCCACCGGCGCCTTGCCCGCTGCCGCGAAGAACTGGTCCGGCCTGGCCGAGGACCTGGACGGCACCCTGGTCCGCCCCGGCGAGCAGCAGTGGAAGGCGGCCCACCAGCTCTACAACACCCGCTTCGACAGCTTGAAGCCGGTCGCGGTGGCGTATGTGGCGCACGCGGACGACGTCCGTACGGCCCTCGCCTACGCCCAGGCCCACGACCTCCGGGTGGCGATCCGCAACGGCGGCCACTCGTACGCCGGCTGGTCGTCCGGCGACGGCCGTCTGATCGTCGACGTGTCGAAGCTCAGCCGGGTCCGCGCGAGCGGCGGTTCGGCCGTGGTCGGCGCCGGCGCCAAGCTGATCGACGTCTACCGCTCGCTCACGGCCAAGGGCGTGACGGTCCCCGGGGGCTCGTGCCCGACGGTGGGAATCTCGGGCCTCACCCTGGGCGGCGGCCATGGCGTGGTCTCCCGGGCGTACGGCCTGACCTGCGACAGCCTCACGCAGGCGACGCTGATCACGGCGGACGGCAAGCAGCTGACGGCCAATGCCTCCGAGAACAAGGACCTGTTCTGGGCGCTGCGCGGCGCGGGCAACGGCAATTTCGGTGTCGTGACGGAGCTGCGGTTCAAGACCCACCCGGCCCCGCAGGCGGTGTCGGCGTATCTGAGCTGGCCGTGGTCGAAGGCGGCGGCGGTGGTACGGGCCTGGCAGGAGTGGGGTCCGAGCCAGCCCGACGAGATCTGGTCCTCCCTGCACCTGGCCAACGCGGCGGGCGGCACCCCGACCATCTCCGTCGCGGCGTTCTCCCTCGGCACCTACGGCGAACTGCAGAACGCGGTGGACCGACTGGCCGACCGAATAGGCTCCCCGGCCACCAGCGTCTCCCTCAAGCGCCGCTCCTACGAGGCCTCGATGGAGCTCTACGCGGGCTGCTCGTCCTTCGCGTCGGACGCCCAGTGCCACCTTCCCGGCTCCACCCCCGGCCGCTCCCCCGAAGGCGCCCTGAACCGCGAGACATACGCGGCGAAGTCGGACTTCTTCGACGCCTCACTCCCGACGGCCGGCATCCAGCAGCTCCTGTCCCAGCTGACCTCGGTCCGAGGAGGCGCCGGCAGCATCCAGGTCACGGCCCTCGGCGGCGCCGTCAACCGCGTCTCCCCCACCACCACAGCCTTCGTCCACCGCCGCTCCCGCATGCTGGCCCAGTACGTCGCCTCCTGGCGAGCAGGCACCTCCGGCACGACCTCCCAGACCTGGCTCACCGCGGCCCACACCTCAATGCAGCCGTACGCCTCCGGCGCGGCCTACCAGAACTACACGGACGCAACCCTGAGGAACTGGCGCAAGGCGTACTACGGCGACGCGGCCCCCCGCCTCCAGCAACTGAAGAGGCAGTACGACCCGAAGAGGTTCTTCACATACCCACAGGCGCTGTAAGCAAGTCGCCGCGCAAGCTGCGGGCGTCCGTCCCGCCAAGCTGCGGGCAGCCGGTCCGCTCCAGCTGCGGGCATTCGTGCCGCCTAGGGCGGCACGGGTGGGCGCAGGCGGCACCCCGCAAGCGCCGGGCCGCGCGACCCACCCCCGCCCAGCCCCAACGCCGCTCAGCTACGCAGCCAGGTCCCGTTCAGCGGCATCAGCAGCCTCACTCCGCGCCCCCGGAATCACCGCCTGCTCAGTCCCCGCGGCTCTCCCCCGCCCCCTGATAAGCCAAGACGCCCTGCCCGACCCCTCAGCCGCCTTCATCACCGGCGTCAGCAAAGCCATCGCAAGCGGCGACAACAGCAACACCACGGCCGTACCGAGCGCAAACCCACCCACGACGTCCGTCGGATAGTGCACACCCATAAGAACCCGGCAAAACCCCTCAACAAAGGCCAGCAAGATCCCCGCAACACCGAATTTCCTGTTCGCCACGAACAGCCCGACCCCCATGGCCATGGCAATCGTCGCGTGATCGCTCACAAAGGAGAAATCGGTCTTCCCGCCCACCAGAACGTCCAGCCCCTGATGATCGAGAAAGGGCCGACGCCGCTCCACAAATCCCCGTATCGGCACATTCACAAGCACCGCGATCCCCGCAGCGAGCGGCGCCCACACCAACGCGGCGACAGAAGAAGCCGCATCCTCCCCACCCCGCCGCCGCACAGCCCACCAGCACCAGAGCACCAGCAGCACCATCGCGATCAGCAGCCCGAACTCACCGAGGAATTCCACACCCCGGTCGAACCACCGGGGCGCGTCCTTGGCCAGGCCATTGATGTCGTAAAGCAGCTCGACGTCGGGGTTCGACCCGGATTCGGCGAGTCCAGCCATGGTGCGCGGCCCCTTCGTCGTCTCTCCCCGGCGCACATGCGCGTACGCCGAACTGCCACCCCCGTGGATGTAGATCCGCTTCCGCCAGACGTCCGCTCGGCTACGTCACCAGGAACGCATGGCTCCTGTTAATACGTTCCACACTCCACCGAATGATCACTCAGACGTTATCGAAGAGAGACTCATCACCGCAGCTCAGGGGGGTGGTTGACGCTCAGTTCAGGGATCGGTTCAGGCCAAGTCGGCCAGGGTTTCCCCTTCCGCACCGGCCGCTCGCCGGTCAGCCTCCGACGTACTCCGCGAGGTGCTCACCTGTGAGAGTGGAGCGATCCGCGACGAGATCGGCGGGGGTCCCTTCGAACACGATTCGGCCACCGTCGTGCCCGGCACCCGGTCCGAGGTCGATGATCCAGTCCGCGTGCGCCATGACCGCCTGGTGGTGCTCGATGACGATGACGGACTTGCCGGAGTCGACAAGCCGGTCGAGGAGGCCGAGCAGCTGCTCGACGTCGGCGAGGTGGAGGCCGGTCGTCGGCTCGTCGAGGACGTAGATACCGCCCTTGTCGCCCATGTGCGTGGCCAGCTTGAGCCGCTGCCGCTCGCCGCCGGACAGCGTGGTGAGCGGCTGGCCGAGGGTGAGATAGCCGAGCCCCACGTCGGCGAGCCGGTCGAGGATCGTGTGCGCGGCGGGCGTACGTGCCTCGCCCGCACCGAAGAACTCCTCGGCCTCGGTCACCGACATCGCCAGCACCTCGCTGATGTCCCGCCCGCCGAGCCGGTACTCGAGCACCGACGCGTCGAACCGCTTGCCCTCGCAGTCCTCGCAGGGGGTGGCGACGCTCTGCATGATCGCCAGGTCGGTGTAGATGACGCCGGCGCCGTTGCAGGTGGGACAGGCGCCCTCGGAGTTCGCGCTGAACAGCGCCGGCTTCACGCCGTTGGCCTTGGCGAAGGCCTTGCGGATCGGGTCGAGCAGTCCGGTGTACGTCGCCGGGTTGCTGCGCCGGGAGCCGCGGATCGGCGTCTGGTCGACCGCCACGACACCCTCGTCGGCGGGGATCGAGCCGTGCACGAGCGAGCTCTTGCCGGAGCCGGCGACGCCGGTGACGACGGTCAGCACCCCGAGCGGGATGTCGACGTCGACGCCCTGGAGGTTGTTCGCGGTCGCGCCGCGGATCTCCAGCGCACCCTTCGGCGTCCGCACCGTCTCCTTCAGCACGGCCCGGTCGTCCAGATGGCGCCCGGTGATGGTGCCGGAGGCCCGCAGCCCGTCGAGGGTGCCCTCGTAGCAGACGGTGCCGCCCGCCGTACCGGCGCCGGGGCCGAGGTCGACGACGTGGTCGGCGATCGCGATCGCCTCCGGCTTGTGCTCCACGACGAGCACGGTGTTGCCCTTGTCCCGCAGCCGCAGCAGCAGGTTGTTCATCCGCTGGATGTCATGGGGGTGCAGGCCGATGGTGGGCTCGTCGAAGACGTACGTGACATCGGTGAGCGAGGACCCGAGGTGGCGGATCATCTTGACGCGCTGCGCCTCACCGCCGGACAGCGTGCCCGCGGGCCGGTCCAGCGAGAGATAGCCGAGGCCGATCTCCACGAACGAGTCGAGGCTCTGCTGCAGCGCGGTGAGCAGCGGCGCCACCGACGGCTCCTTGAGACCGCGGACCCATTCGGCCAGGTCGCGGATCTCCATCGCGCAGGCGTCCGCGATGCTGATCTTCTCGATCTTCGACGACCGGGCCCCCTCGCTGAGCCGGGTGCCGTCGCACTCGGGGCAGATGGTGAAGGTGACGGCCCGCTCCACGAACGCCCGGATGTGCGGCTGCATCGCCTCCTTGTCCTTGGACAGGAACGACTTCTGGATCTTGGGGATCAACCCTTCGTAGGTGAGGTTGATGCCGTTGACCTTGATCTTGACCGGCTCCCCGTAGAGGAAGGCGTGCATCTCCTTCTTGGTGTACCGGCGGATCGGCTTGTCCGGGTCGACGAAGCCGGACTGGGCGTAGAGCTGCACGGTCCACTGGCTGTCCGACTTCCAGCCCGGGATGGTGAACGCTCCCTCGGCGAGCGACTTGGAGTCGTCGTACAGCTGCGTGAGGTCGATGTCGGAGACCTTGCCCCGGCCCTCGCAGCGATTGCACATCCCCCCGGTGCGCTGGTACGTCGCCTTCTCCGCCTTGGTCTTGTTGCCCCGCTCGACGGTGATCGCACCGGCCGCCCTGACCGTGGCGGTGTTGAACGAGTACGCGCTGGGCGGCCCGATGTGCGGCTTGCCGAGCCGGCTGAAGAGGATCCGCAGCATCGCGTTGGCATCGGTGGCGGTACCGACCGTGGACCGCGGATCGGCACCCATCCGCTGCTGATCCACGCTGATCACAGTCGTCAGCCCATCGAGCACATCGACCTCGGGCCGCGCGAGATTCGGCATGAAGCCCTGCACGAACGCGCTGTACGTCTCATTGATCAGCCGCTGCGACTCCGCCGCGATCGTGTCGAACACCAGCGAACTCTTCCCCGACCCGGACACCCCGGTGAACACCGTCAGCCGCCGCTTGGGTATCTCAATACTGACGTCCTTGAGATTGTTCTCGCGGGCACCATGCACACGGATCATGTCGTGCAGGTCAGCAGCATGCGGCGTCATCGTGTCTCCAAATCAAGGGACGGTACAACAGCGCCCCGACAGGGGCGCGGGGAACTGCGCGACCAGCCACAACGAACCCGCAGCCAACCGACAACCAGAGCCCTCAGCTCAACTCACTTCACTTCCTGGATGCGCACCATGTTCCCCGCGGGATCGCGAAACGCACAGTCCCGAACCCCGTACGGCTGCTCAGTCGGCTCCTGAACAACCTCCGCCGCATCACTGCCCTGCACCTTCTCGAACGCACCGTCGAGATCGTTCGTGGCCAGCAGAATCCAGCCGTACGTCCCCTTGGCCATCATCTCGGCGATGACGCGCCGCTCCTCATCGGTGATCCCGGGGTCCGCGTCAGGCGGCGCCAGCAGGATGCACGTGTCCGGCTGTCCGACGGGCCCCACCGTGATCCACCGCATCGTGCCCTGTCCGACGTCACTGCGGACCTCGAAGCCGAGGGCGTCCCGGTAGAAGGCCAGGGCCGCCTCGGGGTCGTCCTGCGGAAGGAAGCTCGTGTGAATGGTGATGTCCATGGACGTCACGCTAGCGGCGGCTCACCGGCGCCGCTTCTCGATTCCTGACAGGCCTCGTCACCTGTTTCGCCACGCACGCCGGCAGCCCCTCCGTCGCGCTCGCCGCGAGCCGCCGGTAGGTGCTGGGCGGCATGCCGACCAGCTCGGTGAAGCGCGTACTGAAGGTGCCCAGCGAGGCGCAGCCGACCTCGAAGCAGACCTCGGTGACGCTGAGGTCCCCGCGGCGCAGCAACGTCATCGCCCGCTCGATGCGCCGCGTCATCAGATAGCTGTACGGCGACTCCCCGTACGCGGCCCGGAACTCCCGGCTCAGATGCCCGGCCGACATGTGCGCGCCACGCGCGAGCGCCTCGACGTCCAGCGGCTGCGCGTACTCCCGGTCGATCCGGTCACGGACCCGGCGCAGCCGCGCGAGATCGCGCAGCCGCTGTTCCGGAACGGGCGGGGGGCTGGTCACATCCGAGAGCCTACGACGCTCATCCCTGCCCCGTCAGCGCCAGCGCCTTCCCACCGTCCTCGGTGACCCGCGTCGCCCCGAAGTAGTCGGGGGTGTCGATCGGGTCGAACCGGATCACGGCACCCGGCCGGGGCGCGTCGATCATGTACCCGCCGCCGACATACATCCCGACGTGCCGGATGGCCCGGGAATTGGTGAGGTCGTCCGAGAAGAACACCAGGTCCCCGGGGAGCAGCTCCGCCCGCGAGGGATGCGGCCCGGCGTTGTACTGGTCGTTGGCGACCCGGGGCAGCGTGATCCCGACGCTCTCGTACGCCGCCTTGGTCAGCCCGGAACAGTCGAACCGCCCTCCCTGGTCGGCGGTCCCGTTGCCGCCCCACAGGTAGGGCGTGCCGAGCTTCTTCTGGGCATAGTAGATGGCGCCGGCGGCCTGCCTGGAGGGGTCCACCCGGGAGACGGGCGCCGCGAAGCTGTCCTCAAGGGTCGTGATGGTCTTCACGTAGTTCTGGGTCTCCGCGTACGGCGGCACACCCCCGTACTTGATGACCGCGTACGCCCCCGCGTTGTAGGCGGCAAGCATGTTCTTCGTCGCGTCGCCCGGCACGTCCTTCACATACGACGCGAGCTTGCAGTCGTACGAAGCGGCCGACGGGATCGCGTCGGCCGGATCCCACACATCCCGGTCCCCGTCCCCGTCCCCGTCGACGCCGTGCGTGGCCCAGGTCCCCGGGATGAACTGCGCTATCCCCTGCGCCGCCGCCGCGCTCCGCGCGCTCGGGTTGAACCCGCTCTCCTGATACAGCTGGGCGGCGAGCAGCGCGGGATTGATCGCGCGGCACATGTTGCCGTACTTCTGCACGAGCGGCTGATAGGCGGCGGGCACGGCCCCCTTGGCGAGCGTCTTCGCGCCTCCGCCGACCCCGTTGGCAAGGTTCCCGGCGACGATGTAGACACCCACGACGAGCAGCATCACGAAGCTGAGCCCCGCCGCGAGCGCGGCAGCCGCCACGATCCATGCCTTACGCACCGTCAACCGCCCCTCGCCGCCCGGGATTGCGCCCACGTCAGTCTAGAGACTGCCCCGAAGGTCCGGTGTGATCACACGAAAGGACACTCGGCCCACAGCAGCTTCCCGCCCTTGGACGCGCCCAACTCCCGCAGCACGGACACACCGACGGAGTCGGCACAGGCCCGGACGAGGTGCAGGCCGCGTCCGGATTCGGCATCGTCCGGCGGTACGGCGACGGCGGCGCCGTCGGTGGTGAAGCCGGGCGGGACGCGGGGGTCGGTGTCCCATACGGCGACCCGGAGGCGTTCGGATTCCATCGGGCGGACGCGGAGGGCGTAGGGGCCGGCGGTGTGGAGGTGGGCGTTGGTGAGGAGTTCGGAGGCCATGAGTTCGGCGGTGGGGATGACGTGGGTGAGCCCGTGGGCGGCGAGGACGGTACGGAGGGTGGCGCGGGCGATGCGGGGGGCGCGGGGATCGTGTGGGAGGTGGAGGGTGTAGGTCCAGGGCGGGGATACGGTGGACATGGACGTCTCCGATCACTGAGGGGAGTTGGGGCCTCACTACGAAGGTAGCGGGCTCCGGATATATTCTTCTCCCAAACCCGGGGATACTAAAAGCATTCATCCGTGTGGGTGACGGCAGCGCGCAGGGAGAGACGGGGATGCCCGTGAGGACCAACCCGACGGGACGTCAACTCCGGCTTGGCGCCGAGCTACGCAAACTGCGCGAGCGCGCAGGCCTGACCTCAACGCAGGCCGCGGAGTTGCTCGGCATGAAGCAGGCGCAGGTCAGCAACATGGAGACCGGCCGACTCGGTGTGAGCGCCGAGCGCGTACGCACACTGGCCTGCCACTACGACTGCCCGGACAAGGCCCTCGTCGAGGCGATCGCCGGGATGACCGGCGACCGGAAGCGCGGCTGGTGGGAGGAGTACCGCGAGCAGCTCTCCCGTCCGCTCCTCGATCTGGCCGAACTGGAGCACCACGCCCGGTCGTTGCGCGACTTCACCACGGCCCGCGTTCCCGGACTGCTCCAGACACGCGAGTACGCACTCGAGATCTTCCGTCAGGCGGTCACCGAACTCTCACCGCCCGACATCGAGCACCGCCTGTCGTTCCGCATCAAGCGCCAGACGATCCTGTTCCGCGAGGACAAGCCGACCCCGTACGCGGCGATCATCCACGAGGCCGCCCTGCGCATGAAGGTCGGCGGCACAACTGTGGCCCGACAGCAGCTGCAGCACCTGCTCGACATGAGCGAGCGGGACCACATCACCCTGCGCGCCATCACCTTCGACGTCGGGGCCTACCCCGGGTCCGGGCAATCGATCTACTACGCCCGCGGTCCCGTACCGCAACTGGACACTGTTCAGCTCGACCAGTCTCATGGGGTCGCATTCCTCGATGCCGAAGCCCAGTTGCACAAGTACCGGACGCTCTTCGAAAGGATCGAGGCCGTAGCCCTGAGCCCCGAGAAGACCCGAGACCTGATCCACAACGTCATGCGAGAGCTGTGAGGCGAGTCCATGAACCTGCACTGGCAGAAGTCGTCGTACTGCAGCGAAGGCAACTCCTGCGTCCACGTAGCCACATCCGCCGGAACGATCCATCTCACCGAAAGCGCCGACCCCCGCGGGGTCATACTCGACGCCCGCCCGGCCGCCTTCGACGCCCTCCTCGCCACCCTCAAAACGGAATCCCCCCGTGCCTGACATCCCCCCGAACCTCACCTGGGAACGCGCCGCCCCACCCGACGCCACCGGACCCGGCCCCTGGATCGAGATCGCCTTCGGCGAGGGGGACGACGGCGACGCGCCCGTCTACATCCGCGAGACCAGCGCCCCGGACAACGTGGTCACCACCAACCGCCGCAAGTGGGACGCCTTCGTCCTCGGCGTGCAGGCGGGCGAGTTCGACCACTTCGTAGAAGGCGCGTAGACGCGTGACAGCGCGCTGCCAAGCCTGCGGGCGAACGATCGACAGCACCGGCGGCCCGGGGCGGACCGCGTCGTACTGCTCGCAGGCGTGCCGGCAGCGCGCCTACCGCGAGCGACGGCGGCCAGCCGGTGTCCCCACCCAGGAGCTGGTGTCGGACCTCGGGGAACGGCTGACCCGGTTGCGTCTGGAACCCGCGCTCGCGTTCCAGGCCGACGTGGAGGCCCTGTCACCGCGATTCGCCCAGCTCCGGCGTCTGGCCCGCGAGGCACGTGACGCCGCCGAAAACGTCACGCCCGCCGACGTGACGAAATCCGGCGAGGACGACGCCCTCACGGTCCTCATCGAGGCCCACCACCGCGAACTCCGCGTCCACTGTTACCGCCTGCTCGGCTCGTACGACGAGGCCGAGGACCTCACCCAGGAGACGTTCCTGCGGGCCTGGCGTGCCCGCGAGACGCTGGACGGCGTCGACAACCCGCGCGCCTGGCTGTACAAGATCGCCACCAACGCCTGCCTCGATTTCCTGCGCAAGCAGAACCGGCGCCCGACCCCGTACGAACCCGTACCCGGCATGGACTCCGGAGACGGCCCGCCGCCCCCGCGGCTGCCGTGGCTGCAGCCGTTCCCGGACGATCAGCTGCCCGAGGTCCCCGCGCCGCAGCACGAGCCCGACGAGCAGGCCGTGGCGAGCGAGACGCTCGAACTGGTCTTTCTCACCGCCATCCAGCAGCTCCCGCCACGCCAACGGGCCGCGGTGATCCTGCGCGACGTCGCCGGATGGTCGGCCCAGGAGACCGCCGGGCTGCTGGACACCAGTGTCCCCTCCGCCAACAGCGCTGTGCAGCGAGGCCGTTCGGCGCTGCGGCAGGCGTTGCCGGGGCGGCGCGAGGACTGGTCGGCCGCAGCACCCAGGATCTGGCGCTGCTGGAGCGCTACATGGACGCCTTCGCCCGGACCGACATCGACGCCATGGTCGAGCTGGTGCGCGAGGACGTCGTGCTCACCATGCCGCCGAACCCGTTCTGGTTCACCTCGCGGGACGCGATGTTCGCCTTCGTACGGCCGAACCTCGATCCCGCGTCGCCGATGTTCGCCGGGCACTGGAGGGTCGTACCGGTGCGGGCCAACGGCCAGTTGGCGGTCGCCGGCTATCTGCAACGGCCCGGGACCAGCGTGTTCCGGGCGCAGCTCATCGACGTACTGCGGGTCGCAGAGGGTCGGGTCGCCCAGATCACCACCTTCGAACCGCATCTGTTCCCCGCGTTCGGACTGCCGATGACGCTCTGATGGCGCTCTGAGGACGGATTTCGCGCTGCCGCGATGAGTTTTCCCGTCCTGCGCGTCCCACGAAGTGACGGGCGCACAGGGCGCCCCAGCCACGGAGGCGGAAAGCCATGCTGAAGAACAAGGTCGCGGTCGTCTACGGCGGAGCCGGTTCCCTCGGCGCGGGAGTCGCGAGGGCGTACGTACAGGCGGGGGCCCGGGTGTTCCTCGTCGGCCGCACGGAGGACACGCTGCGGAAGGCCGCCGCCGAGGCCGGTGCCGAGTACGACGTGCTCGACGCGCGGGACGAGGACGCCGTCGAGTCCCATGCGACGTCGGTCGTCGAGCGGGCGGGGCGGATCGACATCTCCGTCAACCTGGTGCCGCGGGGCGACTTCCAGGGCGTACCGCTGACCGAGATGTCGGTCGAGGACTACACACGTCCGGTGACGCAGGGGATCACCTGCCAGTTCATCACCGCGCGGGCGGCGGCGCGCCGGATGGCCGCACAGGGCTCGGGAGTGATCCTCTCCCTGGACAGCGGGTCCGCCAACGGCAGCCCGATGATGGGCGGCACCGCCGCGGCCGACGGCGCGATCGACGCGTTGATCCGCCAGCTCGCCCAGGAGGTCGGCCCGGCCGGCGTCCGTGTCTGCGGGATCTGGACGGCGGGTGTCACCGACAGCCTGACCCCCGAGAAGCTCACCGCGGCAGGCGCCCCGGCCATGGACGAGGCCGCGGTGGACGGCATCCGCTCCCACCTGGACAGCCTGCGGATGACGAAGCGCTCGCCGCGGATCGCGGACATCGCCGCCCTGGCGACGTTCCTCGCCTCCGACGCCGCTGCCGCCATCACGGGCACCTGGGTCAACGCGACCGCCGGAATGTTCGCGAGCTGACTTCTCGGCGGGTCACAAACGCCGTCCGGGATCCGTCATGGAGGTGGGGACAGCACAAGCCCAGCCGACATGACACGTGAGGAGCCGCATCATGGCACCCCTCGTATCCACCATCGAGATCGCCCGGCCGCCCGCCGAGGTCTTCTCGTACGTCACCGACCCGGCCCACTTCACCGAGTGGCAGGGCGACGTCGTACGCGTACGGGAGCAGGCGCCGGGACGGTTCACCACGACCCGGCGCATCGGGCCCCGCGAGCGGACGTACACGCAGGAGGTGACCGAGTCCCGGCCGCCGGCCCGCTGGAGCGTCCGTGGCCTGGACGGACCGCTGCGCCCATCGATGACCATCACCGTCGAGCCGGTCGCCGACGGCACCGCCTCCCGCATCACCTTCACCTTCGACTTCGACCCGCACGGCATCGGCGTACCGCTGCTGCCGCTGGTGCGGAAGCAGGCCGCGAAGGGGGCGCCGGTCAGTTACCGGAATCTCAAGCGGAGGCTGGAGAGCGAGGTGAGCACGTAGCCGGGCCGCCTGTCTCGTCCTCAGACCGTCAGTTCCGTCTGGGCCGACGCGCTGGAGACGGTGTCGTGGCGGATGTACCACTCGGTGGACAGGAACCGTTCCCGGACGGCCGCCGGGAAACCGGCGAGCAGGCCCGGCGCGGCGCCCCGCTCCACCTCACTGCGATGAGCCAGTACGGCGGCCCACTTCCGCTCCAGCCAGGGGCTCACGTCGACCGTCGCGGTGATCAGCTCGTCGGGGACCGTTCTCATGGCCTTGCCGACATGCGCGAACTCGCTGAGTGCCTCGACAGCCGAGTCCGGGTGCGTGGCCAGGTAGAGCGCGCTCGGCCGCCAGGGTTCACCGGCCTCCGGGTAGAGCCGCTCCAGCCCGGCCGCCTGGACGGCGAGCGTGGTCACCCGGTGGGTGTGCACATGGTCCGGGTGGCCGGTCACCCCGCCGTACGCATCGTGGGTGACCACGATCTCCGGGCGGAACTGCCGGACATGCGCCACCAGGCGCCCCACCGCCTCGTCGAGCGGCGCCTCGCACAGCCGCGCCCGCCCAGGAGCGGACTCCGGCACCCGGGCGTCGGCATAGCCGAGCATCCGCGGCCCGCCCGCACCCAGGATCCCCAGCGCCTCGGCGAGTTCCGCACCACGCCGGGTGCCCTCGGTCCAGGTCGCCGTCACGACGGCGGTCCTGGCGCCCGCGGCGGCATGCCGGGCGAGGACTCCACCCGAGAACAGCGACTCGTCGTCCGGATGGGCAAAGACCCCGAGCAGACTGGGCACCGACACCGGCATCGGTCGACCACCTCCCATGAGTACCCGTACTCATGTACGACACCACGCGCCCCGGCAGACTGTGGGTTCCGCAACACATCGACAGGGGAGCGAAGTTGAGACGGACGAGTCGTGCGCTGGCCGTGACGGTGCTGGTGGCCTGCGGGCTGACGGGGGTGCGGCGGGTCCGGCCGCCGCGTCGAGCGACGACGGCCTGCTGCCCCATCCCGGTCCGGAGGGCCTGGTCTGGGTGGACGAGCGGACGGGGGACGGCGGTGTCGTGTCGGGGGGCGCGTGGCGGGGGCTGCCGACCGTGCTCACGGTGGCCTGCGAGGGCGGCGGAAGTGTGCGGGTGACGATGGATTCGCAGGGCGTGCAGGTCGCCGCGTTCTCGGTCGACTGTCCTGCCGGGACGGCGGGGGTGGGTTCGGTGACCCTGCCCGCCGGCGTGGTTACCGGGTCTTTCGGCGTGGGTGTGGATGCCTCGGCGGACACCCTTCGGTGGGCGCTGACCGTGACGCAGCCGGAGGGCTGACGGCGTAGCGGTCGGTCCCCCTATCGCTGGGCGGCCGGCTGCCTCAACGGCCAGGTCACTCCGGTCAGTTCCTCCGACACCGTCCACAGGCGGCGGGCCACCGCCGGATCGCTCGCCGCCTGCGTACGGCCCACCAGCGTGGGCGCGCCGCGCAGCTCGCCCAGCCCGTCCGGTCCGACGTAGCTCGCACCCGGCAGATCCTGCGTCGCCGCGTACAGCGTGGGCAGGGCGCCCGCGCGGTCGTCCTGAGCGAAGAACCTGTTGCCCAACGCCATCCCGGCGCGGGCGACCGGATTCGCCGCGTGGCTCTGGAGGTTGGTCGCCGCGTACCCGGGATGGGCTGCATACGCCCGCACCGACGACCCCGACTCCGTCAGCCGCCGCTGCAGTTCCAGCGTGAAGAGCAGGTTCGCCAGCTTGGACTGGGCGTAGGCCCGGCGCGGCGTGTACCCGGCCGTCAGATTCAGGTCGTCGAAGGCGATGGTCACCGCTCCCCAGCGGTGCGCGCCGGACGACAGCGTCACCACCCGGTCCTGGACATACGGCAACAGCAGGTTCGTCAGGGCGAAGTGGCCCAGATGGTTCGTGCCGAACTGCATCTCGAAGCCGTCCCGGGTCCGCTGCCGCGGCAGCATCATCACGCCCGCGTTGTTGATCAGGACGTGGATCGGGTCCCGCCATCCGTCCGCGAAGTCACGCACGGACTGCAGATCGGCCAGATCCAGCCGCCGCACCTCCGTGCTCCCGGACACGGTCGCCGCTGCCGCCCGCCCGCGCTCCAGATCCCGTACGGCGAACACCACATGCGCCCCCACGCGGGCCAGCGCGTCCGCCGCGGTCAGCCCGATGCCGCTGTTGGCGCCGGTGACGACGACGGTGCGGCCGGTGAGGCCGGGGAGGCGCGCGACATCCCATTTGTCCATCTGCTTGCTCATTTCCGTCTTCTTCTCAGTCATGCCTCGAATGTAGGCGGCGCCAACAATGCTGTCAATGTCAACAAAGATGGCATCGCCAACAAAGCTGACGTCGCCTACATCGAGTTACGATGAACCCCATGCCCGCAGCCAGCCGCCCTTACCACCACGGAGACCTCCGCTCCGCCCTGCTCGCCACCGCCGAGCGCACCCTGCGGGAGAAGGGCGTCGCCGAGCTGTCCCTGCGCGAGCTGGCCCGCGAGATCGGCGTCAGCCACGCGGCCCCCGGCCGGCACTTCAAGGACAAGCAGGCCCTGCTCAACGCCCTCGCGCTCAGCGGATACGAGCGGCTCGCCCAGGCCCTGGACACCGCCGACGACCCCGCACAGCCGCTCCAGCCCCGACTCACGGCGCTCGCCCGCACCTATCTCCGGTTCTCCATCGACAACGCCGCCCTGCTGGAGCTGATGTACGCCCGCAAGCACGAACCGGACGCCGCCGAGCAGATGGCCGCCGCCGTCGACCGCACGATCGGTTCACTGGCACGCGTCCTCGCCGACGCCCAGCAGCGCGGCGACATCATCGAGGCGGACCCCGAGCACCTCACGCTCTTCACCGGCGCCGCACTCCACGGACTCGCCTCCATGACGGCCGCCTGCCTGCTCACCCCGGAGGCCGCCCTCGACGGCGTCGACGAGCTGGTCCACCACATGCTGCACGGCATCAAGCCCCGCTGACGCCCAGTCACCTCGCCGGCGGGCCACGACTGCTCAGCCGCGGCCCGTTCGTACGCCCGGGCCGGCGGAGGATAGCCTTCACCCGGAGAACATCCTTCCGCGCATGATCGCAAGAGAGGTCAACGACGGAACCACACGACGGTTCCGCTCAGGCCTCATTGCCCGGCGTAACCCGCCGTGATACACAGAGTGACCGTACGAGCTATTCGTACGAATCCCGCCCATCAATGACGCCAAGTCGACATACGACAGCGGAATTGTCGGCGAGAATGAGGCCTGACCTCTGCGCACCGCAGGGGATGCGGAACTACCCAACAGGGGCGGTGACTTACATGCTCTTTGCGGCCGACAAGGGAGACATCAACACCATCATCGGCGGGATCGCTCCGGACTGGGGCCCCTTCGGGGCGCTGGGGGCCGAAGCGAAGACGATGATCCAGGTCGTCATGGCGGTCGCCATCCTGCTCTGTCTCGGCATCGCCATCTGGGGCGCCGCGAAGCAGCGCATCGGCGCGACAGCGCTGCGCGACACCTTCAGCGCGGAACAGGGCAAGGGCCTCATCGTCGCCGGCCTCACCGGAGTCTTCATCATCGGCTCACTCGGCACACTCTTCACCATCGTGTACGGCATGGCCGTCTAGCGACCTGCCCCTCCGGGCGCCGGTCCGGTCCCCCTCCCCCTACCCACCCGCCCGTCGTGCCCCCGGCTGAGGTTGCGTTTCCCTGATGTCCCTGATGTCGAGTCACCACACCGCGCCCATGCGGGAACCAGCACGGCTACCGTCGTACATCTACGCGGTCCGCTATGACATCGAGGGGGCGTACGGCGCATGAGTCTCGGAGACGAGCACGAGCCCTCCGGGGGTTACGGCGGCACGGGGCACACCCGCACGCGGCTGCCCGAAGGGGGCGGCGGTGACGTCTACGGCGGCGCGAGGCGCGGCCCACGGTCCTCCTCGCGGAGCCTGATCACGGTGGTGGGCGTGGTGGTCCTCCTCATCGCCGCGATCGCATTCGCCAACCGCGGAGGAGACGACTCCCCTTCGGGCGGCGAAACGAGCGCCGGCAAGCCGGAAGCGGGGAGCACGGCGGCGAGCGGGGAGCGGCCGGTGGAGTCGACGGCGGGCGGGATTCCGACGGGGTACGCGCACAACCAGCAGGGGGCGGAGAGCGCGGCGGCCAACTACTCGGTCGCGCTGGGATCCGCCGAGATGTTCAGCAAGACCCGGCGCGACGCGATCCTGCAGACCATCATCACGCCCTCCCGCGTCTCATCGTTCGAGGCGACGCTGGACCAGGCCTACACGTCGGCCTTCAACAAGAACGTCGGTCTCAACGAGGACGGCTCCACACCGCAGGGCTACACATTCGTGTCCCGCACGAGCCCGATCGGCACCAAAGTCACCGAAGCCTCCGGCAACAACGCAACCGTGGAGGTCTGGTGCAGCGGCCTCCTGGGCCTCGCAGGCGAGAACTCCACGAACCCAGTCACCAACAACTGGTTCACCATCACCATGAATCTCGAGTGGACCGGCGGCGACTGGAAGATCGTGACGCACTCTCAGAAGGACGGCCCCGCGCCTGTACCCGGCGACGACAGGGCTTCCAGCGCCGACGAGATGGCCAAGGCCGTCGAGGAGTACGGAGGGTTCACGTATGCCCGCTAGCCGCCGCGTACTCACCTTGACCGCTGCCGTCGCAGCCGTACAGGCGACAGCGCTACTCACGGCCACCCGTGCCTTCGCCGCTCCCACGCCTACGCCCAGCAACGACCCGTGCGACCTGATCCACGGTCCCGCCAAGGACTACTGCGAACGCGGCGACAACAGCAGCGGCACCGGCGGCGGATCCACCCTCAACGACCCCACCTCCACCCTCGACCCCCTCTCCTCCCTCGCCAAGGGCTGCGCAGACGCCGCCGCCTGGACCGTCAACAAGCTCAGCGACGCCGTACAGGACACCGCGAACGTCGACTTCACGAACGCCAAATTCCTCCAGCAGTACGCCGTCGTCTTCGCGGCGTCGACCATCCTCACGCTGCTGCTCTGGCTGCTGGCCGTGGCCAAGCGAGCCGTGCGGGGCGTCCCCCTCTCCACGGCGATCGGCGAAGCCATCGGCTTCCTGTGGCTCACGGTGCTGGCATCCGCGTTCACGCCCCTGATCCTGTACACGGTCGTATCGGCGACGGACGGCGTCACCGACGTCCTCGCGAAGACCACCGGCGATCAGACGGACACCTTCTTCGGCACCTTCTCCGGCGCCCTGGAGAAGGGCGAGGACATCGGCGGCGGCCCGATCATGCTGATCGTCGTCTCGCTCGTGTCGATCCTCGCCGCCGGCGTCCTGTGGCTGGAGCTGGTCATCAGAGCCGCCCTGCTCTACGTCGGCGCGCTCCTCGGCACCGTGGTCTACGCGGGCCTGGTCGACAAGAACCTGTGGAGTCACGTCCGCCGCTGGGCCGGGATCATGATCGCGGTGATCTTGGTGAAGCCGGTGATCGTGATCGTGCTGGGCCTCGCCGGCGCGCTGTCGACCGACGACGGCCCCGACGCCTTCTCCGCCGTCGTCTCCGGCCTCGCCATCATCCTGCTGGCCATCTTCGCGTCGGCGATGATCTACCGCTTCGTCCCCGGCTTCGGCGACGAGATCGCCGGCTCCCGCAACAACCGCATCATGCAGGGCGCCGAAGGCAAGGCCGCCGCGGTCATCAGCTCCCCGGCGACCCTGGTCGCGCAGGGCATCAAGACGCACAGCTCCCGCGCCGACAACAACGGCGGCGGCAACCAGGCCAACACGCCCCGCCCCGCCAACCCCGCCTCCGGCGGCGTCGCCGCGCACAGCTCGCGCAACTCGAACGGCGGCGGATCCGTCCCCTCCGCCGCACCCGCCCCCCGTTCGAGCAGCAACGTCAATACACCTCACGCCAGCAACACACGCAACAGCAGTACCAACCGCACGGGAGGTGAAGGGCGTTGACGACCGAGTCCCACCTGTCCCATCCGGTCACGCCCCGCCGTACATATCTGATCGGCCGCGCCCGGCCGAACGCGATCGTCGGCCGGAATCGTGAGACCGGTGAGATCGTGCTGATCATCGCGGGCGCGTTCCTCGGCATGATGTGCGGCCTCCTCGTCCCCGTCCTGTCCCTGCGCATCGTGCTGCTGATGGGCTTCCCCCTGCTCGCGCTGGCCGCGGTCTACGTGCCGTTCAAGCGCCGGACGTTCTACAAGTGGTACGAGATCAACCGCACGTACAAGCGCACTCTCAAGCAGGGCACCGTGTACCGCTCCGGCGTCATGGAGGCCGGCATCCAGCTCGACGGCCGTGAGATCGAGGTGGGCCCACCGCCGGGCATCGGCCGTATCACCTGGCTGGCCGCTCCGTTCGGCCCCGACGAGATCGCCGTACTGCTGCACGCGGACCGCAAGACCGTCACCGCCGCCATCGAGATCGAGGGCCCCGGCGTCGGCCTGCGCGACAGCGAGGACCAGGAAGCCCTCGTCGACCGCTTCGGCACCCTGCTGAAGCACGTGGCGAACGGCGACGGATTCGTCACGCGGCTGCAGATGCTCGCCCGCACCCTCCCCGCCGACCCCGACGCGCACGCCAAGGACGTCGCCGTACGCGGCGACGACCGCGCACCGGGCTGGCTGTCACAGTCGTACGACCAGCTCCAGTCGATGGTGTCGACGAGCAGCGAGCAGCACCGCGCCTACCTCGTCGCCTGCATGCACTACTCCCGCGAACTCGCCGCCGAGGCGAACGCCATGGCACGCGCGGCCCGCCCGCACGGCGGCAAGGCGGACCGGGACGCGGGCCTCGCGGTCGTCATGGCCCGTGAGCTGACCGACATCTGCTCCCGGCTCCAGGAAGCCGACATCCGCGTACGACAGCCGCTGGGCCAGGGCCGTCTCGCCTCGCTCATCCACTCCATGTACGACCCGGACCACCCCATCGACCACATCCAGGCGATGACGAAGCGCAACGCCTGGCCGGCCGAGCTGGACGCCATGGAGCCGACGTACCTCCAGGCGAAGACCCGCGAGTCCTCCACCCGCGCGCCCTGGTGCCACGCCACGGCCTGGGTGAAGGAGTGGCCGATGACCCCGGTCGGCGTCAACTTCCTCGCGCCGCTCCTCGTCCACACCCCGGACGTCATCCGAACGGTCGCCGTGACGATGGACCTCGAGCCCACCGAGGTAGCCATTGAACGCATGCTGACCGAAAAGACGAACGACGAGGCCGAGGCATCCCGCCAGGCCAAGATGAACCGCACTGTCGACCCGCGCGACATCGCCTCCCACAACCGTCTCGACCAACGCGGAGAAGACCTCGCGAGCGGCGCGGCCGGGGTCAACCTGGTCGGCTACATCACCGTCTCCTCCCGCAATCCGGAAGCCCTGGCGCGCGACAAGCGGACCATAAGGGCCTCGGCCGGGAAGTCGTACCTGAAGATCGAGTGGTGCGACCGCGAGCACCACCGCGCGTTCGTCAACACACTGCCCTTCGCCACCGGCATCCGGAGGTAGGACCTGATGCGGGATCCGCTGTCCGTCCTCACCGACGCCTTCACGTCCTTCCTCTTCGGCAAGGTCGAGACGACCCGCCTCCCGGTGCGTACCTCCACGGGCCAGGCCCAGGCGGTCTACCTCCCCACCGCCGCCCCCGGCCTCGGCGACTCCGGCGTGATCATCGGCCGCGAGGTCTACTCCGGCAAGGGCTACATCTACGACCCCTTCCAGCTCTACGGCCAACAGCTCCCCGCCCCCCACTGGCTGGTCCTCGGCGAGTCCGGCAACGGCAAGTCGGCCCTGGAGAAGACGTACGTCCTACGGCAACTGCGCTTCCGCGACCGCCAGGTCGTCGTCCTCGACGCCCAGGGCGAGGACGGCGTCGGCGAATGGAACCTGATCGCGCAGGAGCTGGGGATAACTCCTATCCGGCTGGACCCGATGGCGGCCCTGGACCACGGCATCCGCCTCAACCCCCTGGACCCCGCGATCACGACCACGGGCCAGCTCGCGCTCCTGCGCACGATCATCGAGGTCGCGATGGGCCACGGCCTGGACGAACGCTCCGGCTTCGCCCTCAAGGTCGCCCACGCCTACGTCAACGAGACCATCGTCGAACGCCAGCCCGTCCTCACCGACATCGTCGAGCAGCTACGACACCCCGAGCCGGAGTCGGCCGAGGCGATGAACGTCGACATAGACGACGTACGGGCGTGGGGCCTGGACGTGGCGCTGGTGCTGGACCGTCTCGTCGACGGTGACCTGCGCGGCATGTTCGACGGCCCGACGACGGTCGGCATCGACCTGGACGCCCCGCTCATCGTCTTCGACCTGTCCCACATCGACCGCAACTCCATCGCCATGCCGATCCTCATGGCGATCGTCGGCGTCTGGCTGGAGCACACCTGGATCCGCCCCGACCGGAAGAAGCGCATCTTCCTGGTCGAGGAGGCCTGGCACATCATCGCCAGCCCCTTCGTGGCCCAGCTCTTCCAGCGCCTGCTGAAGTTCGGCCGACGGCTGGGCCTGTCCTTCGTGGCCGTGGTCCACCACCTCTCCGATGTGGTGGACGGGGCGGCGGCGAAGGAGGCGGCGGCGATCCTGAAGATGGCGTCGACGCGGACGATCTATGCCCAGAAGGCGGACGAGGCGAGGGCGACAGGCCGGGTACTGGGCCTGCCGAGGTGGGCCGTCGAGATCATCCCGACGCTCACTCCAGGCATCGCGGTGTGGGACGTCAACGGCAATGTCCAGGTCGTCAAACACCTGGTCACCGAGACGGAACGGCCCCTCGTCTTCACCGACCGCGCCATGACCGAGTCCACCACCGACCACCTCACGGACGACGCCCTGCGCGCCGCCGAGCTGGAGGCGGAGGAGCGGGCGGCGGCCTTCGTGGAGCAACACCTGGGTGACCTGGACGGCTCTTCGGAGTCGACGGTGGCGTAAAAGCGTGGAGAAGAGCGTGACATGAGACACGACGACCGCAATCACCGTCAGAACGCCCAGGGCGGCATCCCCGACGGCCTGCTGATCGGCATACTCGCTTTCCTCCTCGGCATGACCCTGCTGATCTGGTCGGCGGCGGGCCTGGCCGGCGTGCTCTCCCACGGCGCCTGGCCGGAGGCGGTGACCTTCACCCGCACCCCCCTCGCCATGCGCCACCTCATCGCCCATCCCCACGACATCACCGGCGCCTGGCCCGACACCCCCGCCGCCCAACTCTCCGGCTACGGCCTCTTCTGGGGCCTGTTCATCGGCCAGCTGATGATCCTGGTCGTCCTCACGGTGTTCGTGATGGGCACGGTGGCGAGATGGCGGGTGGTCCGGGCAAACAGGCGAGTGCAACGGACGGCACCGGTGCAGGAACCTCTCGTCCAGGAGGTTCCGATGCCGCGCGCGGAGCCCGAGCCGAAGTCGCTGCCTGAGCCTGCGGTGCTGCCGCAGGAGACGGCGCCACCGGTGGAATCGGCCCCCTTCCCGGTCAACGGTGAAGAGATGGGCGGGGCGGGCGGAGTGGGCGGGCGGGAAAAGATCGTCGTAGCCCCCAGGGAAACCCGCCAGACCACCGCAACCCAAGCCGTACGAGACGCGACGGGCCCCACCCTGGTCATCACGTCCAACCCATCCGTCTGGCAGGACACCAAAGACCTCCGAGCCAAACTCGGCCCCACCCTCCTCTACGACCCCACGCACCTCTGCGACACCCCGGCCCGCCTCCACTGGTCCCCCACAGCCGGCTGCGAGGACAAGGCGACGGCGGTCGCGAGAGCGGCGGCGCTGCTCGGCCCGGTCCGCCCGACCGCGAAGATCGACCAGGCCATGGCCGACACCGCCGAAACGCTCCTACGGAGCTACCTGCACGCCGCCGCCATCGACGGCCGCACCATCCGCCACGTCCACCGCTGGTCACAGGGCATGCAGGTCCAGGACGCCGTACGAACCCTCCGTACGAACCCGAAGGCAGCCCCGGGAGCCGCCGGCGAACTGGAAGCCACCCTCACAGCGCATCCCGAACGCAGGGACATGGCACAGGAGTTGACCACCAGGGCCCTCTCCGCCCTCTCCACGATCAACGTGCGAGAGACCTGCACGCCCAACCGAAGCGACGCCCTCGCCCTGGATTCCTTCGTCGACGAAGGGGGCACGCTTTATGTGGTGGGTGAATCCATCGAGGACCCCAGGACCAGTCCCGGCGCGATGCCCTTCCTGACGGCCCTCGTCTCCAGCGTGGTCGAGCGCGGCCGGCGCATGGCCGAACGGTCATCCTCCGGTCGCCTCGACCCACCACTGACGCTCGTCCTCGACGACGTCGCCGCCGTGGCTCCACTCCCCCAGCTCCCGGAGCTGCTGGCCACCGGAGCGGACCGGGGCCTGCCCACCCTGGCCCTGCTCCGCTCCCGGGAACAGGCCCGCACCCGCTGGCCGCACGACGAACTCCCGGTCTGACGTCACCGCACGCCGTCCCACATCACTCGCGCATCACTCGCGCTCGATCGCGAACTCCAACTCGCGCTCCCCCCGAGCCTGCGGCAACGGCACAGTCACCCCGGTCGGCACAAACCCCACCTTCCGGTACAGCCGCTGAGCCCGCTCATTGTCCTCATGCACAATGAGCCGCACCCGCTCGGCGCCTTGCGCCCACGCCCACTCCAGGCCGGCGTCGAAGAGCACCTCGGTCAGCCCGATGCCACGGTGGTCAGACCGCACGAACACCGCGACCACATGCCCCTGCCTGCGCTCGACGGGAAACCCGGCCCAGTCCGTCACCCCGGCCTCCTCCATCAGCACGGTCAGAGTGCCCACCCACTCCCCGTCCGGCCCCTCAGCGATGATCTGCTGCGCACCCGACGCTCCGTCGGCGCTCGACGCGGCCCGCTCCTGCCAGAAGGAGTCGGGATGCGCCACGGCTTGCTCGTAGGTCTCCAGGAAGGCGAGATGCGCCACGGGATCCTGCAAGGAGAGCAGCCGCAGGGCCTTCACCGCGGGCCATTCGTCGGCACGTATGGAACGGACCTTGTAGTTCATGCCTGACACGGTAGCTGAACGCAGAAAACCCCCGTA
The DNA here is from genome assembly GCF_052245395.1 of Streptomyces sp. 4N124. NCBI lineage: Bacteria > Bacillati > Actinomycetota > Actinomycetes > Kitasatosporales > Streptomycetaceae > Streptomyces > Streptomyces sp. 4N124. The sequence goes on along the minus strand of NZ_JBQQBS010000060.1, from coordinate 160 downwards.
CCGGTTATCGGTACGGGGGTTTTCTCAAATTTTGTTCGGCGGTGTCCTACTCTCCCACAGGGTCCCCCCTGCAGTACCATCGGCGCTGTAAGGCTTAGCTTCCGGGTTCGGAATGTAACCGGGCGTTTCCCTCACGCTATGACCACCGAAACACTATGAA